>JAQVZQ010000221.1 GCA_028708095.1 Dysgonamonadaceae bacterium | reverse complement strand
ATAATGTTCAATTAAATATGTGCTGGTGAAATAGTGGTGGCGGTACGTATGTGTCAGCCTTTTATATCAGAACGTCACATTTGTAGGGGGCGACCTATGTGTCGACCCTTGGCAAATGAATATTGATATGTATTTGTACATTAAACCAGTAGGCACAAGTCTGGAGACTTGCGCCAGCGGAGAGATAGCTAACATGTTGAATCCTGCACACCCTCGCCCTGCAAGGGCATCCTACTCTAGCCCAAGGCAACGCCTTGGGTGTAAGAACACTACCCCATCTTGCGCCCTGAAAGAGCAACATAGTTATTGACTGTTAGCACAGATATCTATCCGTGTTTTTACCTCTTCTGCTATTATAATGGCACGGATGAATATCCGCGCCAGCGGGTTATCCAATCAAACAGTTAGAAAGTTGTTTAACCATGGCGCACACATAGGTGCGCCACTACAAATGGCTATGGGTTGTATGAATAGGGCACACACGCAGGTGCGCCCCTACTAAATTTACCATTACACCTTTGTTAGTACTCGAAAGATGGTGAATTATGACAATCTTAAATTGATTGTAGTTATAATGTTCAATTAAAAATATGCTGGTGAAATAGTAGTGGCGGTACCTATGTGTCCGCCTTTTATATCAAAATGTCATGCTTGTAGGGGTCGATCTATGTGTCGACCCTTGGTAAATCAATATTGATATGTATTTGTACATTAAACCAGTAGGCACAAGTCTGGAGACTTGCGCCAGCGGAGAATTTCAATACCTCAATGAAAATAATAATGGCTCCACTAGTCTCCCGGTACCTTTATGCATAAAACCTGTCTGGTTATTCAACCATGGCATACAAGCTGGCGCGGATATCCATCCGTGCCTTTCCTTGTAAACACCCTCTAAAAGAGATAGCTAACATGTTGAATCCTGCACACCTCTGCCCTCGAAAGGGCAACCTATTCTAGCCCAAGGGAACGCCTTGGGTATAAGAGTGCTACCCTACCTTGCGCCCTGAAAGGGCAACATAGTTATTGACTGTTAGCGCGGATGTCTATCCGTGCTTTTACCAGTACTATTTTTATAATGGCACGGATGAATATCCGCGCCAGCGGGTTATCCAATCAAACAGTTAGAAAGTTGTTTAACCATGGCGCACACATAGGTGCGCCACTACAAATGGCTATGGGTTGTGGGAAAAGTGTGCTGAATCGCTATTGAAGTAGTCTCTAATTGTACAAGTTTCGTACTGAATTAAGTTGAAATAGTCCAAAACTGATCAAGTTCTTTCTTTTTCAAGTGGAATGAGCACTTCTCTATACAATTTCAGACTTTCTATTGAGTAGAAAGTCCTTCCCCAAACAATTTCATGCTTTCTACTGGGTAGAAAGTCTTCCTACTAACAAGTTTTGGCTTTCTACTGAGTATAAAGTCTTTCTACTAACAAGTTTTGGCTTTCTACTGAGTATAAAGTCTTTCCCTTAACAATTTCTGGCTTTCTACTGAGTAGAAAGTCTTTCCCTTAACAATTTCTGGCTTTCTACTGAGTAGAAAGTCTTTCTATTAACAAGTTCTGGCTTTCTACCGCATCCCAACCTTATTATCGTTGTAAATTCATTTGCTACCGTATTTGCAAATACTGCAAAGATTCAAATACCACCAATGTGATTGAAATATGTGATGGTAAAATAGTAGCGAAAAAGGTCAATGTAATCGGAGCTTCCAGCTTCGAGTATGTTTTTTGAATCATGATTGTCATCATCTCTCATTGAACCACGAGAAAGGACTCTCGCAGTAGAGGTATTCATTTTTCAAACTTAATGATACCCTTCTTAATGTTAGGATACCCTTTTTTAGTAATCTTTTATCTGTAGACCAAAATCAAAAACCCTTCTTTTATAATTAAATACATCGTAGAATGATGTTAGAATATCAAGTTATTAAAATATAATGTTCTAATACTAATTTCAGAATTACAATTCATAAACATTAAAAGCTCAAATACTAATTCTATAATTGAAACGTTAGAAATAAATAATGCTGTTTTAGTACTAAAATTTGACTATTTCGTCATAAAAGTAGTTATTTCAACATATGGAGGTGATGTTTTGAAGTGTGTGGAAGATAAAATAGAGTCTTAATCTAGTGAATTAAGTATAAAAGTAGACATTTTAATGTTAGGATGGGGTATTATATATATTTTGAATGACTTCATAATTATATAATTGAAACTTTGAAAATAAATAACGTGTAAAAAATAATTATATAATTGAAACGTTAGAAATAAATAACGTGTAAAAATAATTATATAATTGAAACGTTAGAAATAAATAATGTGTAAATATAATTCTATAATTGAAACGTTAGAAATAAATAATCTCTCAGTCGGTTTGTAAATAAACGCAATCGGTGCAATATTCAAACATTGTATAGATAATTAAAAAATACAGAATGGTGAAATAGTAGGGGCGTTACCTATGTGTGAGCCTTTTCAATAATAAATGTGCATTTGTAGTGGCAGACATATGTGTCCTTCATATTTGCGTTACAAACGCAGTACCATGAACCCCTCGTTGCAAACGAGGGGAAGTGGCGCAAACGTTGTGTGAAAGAAGGTCACAGGTCAGGAAACCTGCGCCAGCGAGGCTCTGAGCGAAAGATTTTTGAATAAACGCACTAATCAATGAACAATATAGGCAATGTAATCGGAGCTTCCAGCTTCGATTGGCAATGACAAATACCATCTCCACCATCCACAATGATTAAAAAATTATCGAATGCAATCCTACTCTTTCAAATATTCCAACTATCTTTGAAAAACAATGTACTTAGTCTTAGCAAGAAAACGCCAAATACTGCGTTACTCTCGTTTTTGAAACAGTCATTTACTAAAGTAAACTTCTTAATTTCATCCCGCCAAGGCGGGACGAAAGCTTCCGTGCAGGCGGAACAGGCTTTGTCTTTGACGTTTTCTTATCAAAGACTCTAAATGTAGCAGTTTTCTGGCAGAAACTATTTAATTAACACCTCACAGTCATGACCCTTAAAAACTACATCGACAATATCAACCGTCGCTACCAACAAGGCAATGCAACGGAGCACACTTTTCGTGGCGATTTGCAACAACTGTTGGAAACATTGATTCCCGATATTCGTGCCACCAACGAGCCACAACGCCAAGCTTGTGGTGCACCCGATTTCATCCTCACCCGAAATGATATTCCTGTAGGATTTATTGAAGCAAAAGACATTGGCGACAATGACCTAGAGGGAAGACGAAAAGCAGGCAACAAAGAGCAGTTCGATAGATACAAAGAGTCGTTGCATAACCTCATCTTTACCGATTACCTCGATTTTCATTTCTACAAAGAGGGTGAATTTGAAACCAAAATAGCCATTGCCCATGTCACCAACAAAGGCATTATGCCACTCACCGAAAACTTTAAGCAGTTTGAAAACCACATGCGATTCTTTTGCATTCACGAAGGATACACCATCAAAAGCCCCAAGAAACTGGCCGAAATGATGGCGGGCAAAGCCCGATTGCTTTCGGATGTGATTGGCAAAGCGCTGATGAGCGACGAAGACAAACAAGAAGACAGCACCCTGAAAGAGCAAATGTTGGCTTTCAAAAACATATTGATACACGATATTACCCCCAAAGGTTTTGCTGATGTGTATGCACAAACCATTGCCTACGGAATGTTTGCGGCACGATTGCACGACCCCAATCTGGATACTTTCTCGCGACAAGAAGCAGCAGAGCTTATTCCAAAATCAAATCCTTTCTTGCGTCGACTATTTGGCTACATTGCTGGACCCGACATTGACGACCGCATCAAATGGATTGTGGACAATCTCGCCGAGATATTTCTGGCATGTGATGTGGAAGAAATTCTCAAAAACTATGGCAAAGCCACCCAAATGGAAGACCCCATCATCCATTTCTACGAAACCTTTTTGAGCGAATACGACCCTGCATTGCGCAAATCGCGTGGAGTGTGGTACACACCCGCACCAGTGGTCAACTTTATAGTGAGGGCTGTTGATGATATTCTAAAAACCGAGTTTGGATTGCCCCAAGGACTTGCCGATACATCCAAAACATCCATCACAGTGAACACCCAAACACAAGACAAACGACAAGCGGGTGGATATAAAAAGATGGAACAGAAGGTGCATCGGGTGCAAATTCTGGATCCAGCAACGGGTACGGGCACCTTCTTGGCGGAAGTAATTAAGCAAGTACACAAAAAGTTTGAAGGACAACAAGGCATTTGGAGCAACTATGTGGAAACGCACCTACTGCCTCGCCTCAATGGTTTCGAGTTGTTGATGGCAAGCTATGCCATGGCGCATTTGCAGTTAGATTTGTTGTTGAAACAGACGGGATTCAAATCCACCAAACAACAGCGCACCCGTGTATATCTCACAAATAGTTTGGAGGAGCATCATCCTGACACTGGAACGCTGTTTGCCAATTGGTTGAGTACCGAAGCTAATGAAGCCAATCATATAAAACGGGATACGCCTGTGATGTGTATTATTGGGAATCCGCCATATTCGGTTAGCAGTTCTAATAAAGGTGAATGGATTGAGTCTTTAACAGCTGATTATAAAAAGGACTTGAATGAAAGAAATATTCAACCTCTTTCAGATGATTATATTAAATTTATTCGATTGGGTCAACATTATGTAGATAAAAATGGAAGTGGTGTATTAGCTTTCATTACTAATAATAGTTTTGTGGATGGAATTATTCATCGTCAAATGCGCAAAAATATTTTAGAAAGTTTTGATAAGATATACATCCTGAATTTACACGGTAATGCTCGAAAAAAAGAAGTCTGTAAAGACGGAAGGCCAGATCAAAATGTATTCGACATAATGGCTGGAGTTTCGATAAATTTATTTATCAAAACGGGAGAAAAAAAGAAAAACAGCTTAGGATCCACATTTAATTTTGACTTACAAGGTACACGCGAATCTAAATATGATTTTCTAAATTCAAATTCATTGTATTCTCTTGATTGGAATCTTTTAGATAATATTTCTCCAAATTATTTTTTTGAGAAAAGAGATAATCGTAATATTAAATCGTTTGAAAGTTATATTAATTTGAGATCTCTATTTATCGAAAACTCAATGGGTATTGCTACTGGTAATGATAATGAATTGGTATCATTTGATAAAACACAGATTGAGGAAAAGTATGGTGTTTCTTCTAGATTCTTTTATAAACCCTTTGATGTAAGATATACAATTTTTGATAATAAGATATTACAAAGAGCTCGTTTTAAGTTGATGAACAATTATATTATTGGCTCAAACTTAGGTTTAAATATTGTTCGACAATCTAAGCTAAAAGGAAGTGAGGTTTTAATATCAAACAATATAACAAATAGAGATTTTATAACAAATCACACTTATAATTTTCCTCTATATATATACCCGGAACTCTCCGACCAACCAACCCTCGACCCATCTCCAAAAAGAACCCCCAATTTCAACCCCGAACTAATAAAAGAGATAGAAAAAGGATTGGGATTGACATTCGTTCCCGAAAAGGAAGGTGGCAATCTTTGTTTTATCAACAACAACGATGAGTTGAGAGACGAATTCAAACAAACGTTTGCACCCATCGACCTGTTGGATTACATTTATGCCGTATTGCACAGTCCTACATACAGAGAGAAGTACAAAGAGTTTCTGAAAATAGATTTCCCACGTGTGCCCTACCCCAACGATGCCGACACGTTTTGGCAATTGGTGCATTTGGGTAGCCAAATAAGAGAAATACACTTGCTAGAATCTCCCACAGTAAATAAGTTCATCACCAGTTACCCCAAAGAGGGCACAAACGAAATTACCACCAGCATTGGACGCAAGGATTGGCAAATAATCGACACAGAAAAACAATTGGGTCGCATTTGGATAAACGA
>JAQVZQ010000220.1 GCA_028708095.1 Dysgonamonadaceae bacterium | reverse complement strand
ACAAAGATAACATATTATGACTTCTAGATAGTAAAAAATCAAAGACTCAAAAAGCAACAGTTTTCTGGCAGACACTAATTATCTTTTTATATCATCGGACAACGGAATAAATCTTGCACTCAAATCAGGATTCCCCATATCTTTATCCAGCGGATACATTGGTCTGTTAATACGTTTATAATCCAAGCGCATAAGATCTTGATCAACACCACCAGGTGTTAACGCCATTATCCAATCGGCACGCATATCGTAAAGTTCAGGTACTAAATATCCAATCTTTACAACAAGAATATCTGTTTCACGTGGATTAAGCCCCAAACGTGTAAAAGCATTCTCGAAGTGATAGGCCATTCGTTTTTTTGTGACAATCACTGACACACTACCACTCTTAACCACTACTTCGGTCTGATTGTTTGCATCGTTATGCTCAATGGCAGTTATTTTTCCTTTTATACGAACAGGAGGTGCAAATCTGTCATCCACTTCTGCTCCTGCAGTGGCATCAATTTCACCACCAATACCTATTTCGATAGCTTTCTTAATAAATTCTTCACCTGGAATAGATGCATAAATGACAGACTTACCATTTTCTTTTTTGAACTCTGGGTTCTTCAATATTTCAATCAATGTCCAAGTTACGTCGCCTGCACCTCCAGCTGTAGGATTGTCGCCCATATCACTAATAATAAAAGGCTTTTTATTGCTTGCAATCGCTTTTCTTAAAGCATCATCCCAAGAGGTAGTAGGAGCAACGAAATCAAATTCGTCTCTCACCCTCCAATAGTGTTTTGCCAATTTTTCAGCAGCTGCTCCCACAGCTTCTTTGTCATCACCATAAGTAACGATTACTCCATGATTACGTGGCTCATCAGCCCAAGGGTAAGACATCCAAATGGAAGCATCCATCACATTATCATCATTAATCAGTGAAGGGATGGCACCATATAAACTTTTAGCAGGTTCAATGCGAGTACTGGTTTGCTCACCTGGCAAAAGTATGGGAACAGGAATCCATGCTTTGTAAGCAGGCTTTCCTTTTCCACTTTTTAGTCTCGACAATAAGTTGGTAACCGCTCTTTTTTTGGTTTCAATAGCATCTTCATGAGGAGCCAATCGATAGCACGTAATTAGATCTGTATTTTGTACCAAACGATGCGATACACTGCCATGCAAGTCCATTGAAGTAGAAATGAGAACATCTGTTCCAATAACATCCCTTATTCTTACAATAAAATCACCCTCAGGATCATCAAGACCTTGCACACTCATCGCACCATGTATATCAAAAAATAAACCATCTAAAGGCAATACTTCTTTTAGCCTATCTAAGGTTTGTTGCACAAGCGATTCATATGCTTCACGGGTTACGATACCTCCAGGCATGGCATGTCCTCGCAATGTAGGAAGCCATACTGCTTCGCCAAATGTAGATGAGTCAGTAGAAAAGAAAGGATAATAGCTAAAAATGCTATCACCAACACGCGTTCGGAAAGCATCTTCATGTGTAACTGCAGGTGAAAAAGTGCTCGATTCAATAGCCAATCCTGCGATTGCAATGCGTGGAAGATGGTTGTCTGTTTTTTCACTATCAACACAACTGAAAAACAGATTTGAAGCAATAACAATAGCTATTAACAACACTAATTTTCTCATATCTCTACTATTAAAATTAAACTCAATCTCAATCTGTGTATTTAATGCTATAACTGATTTATAACATGTACAGTGTGACATGCCACCAATGCAGCAGTTTCAGTTCTTAGCCGACTATCACCCAATGATATTGGCACAAAGCCTTGTTGGATACTTTCTTCAACTTCTTGCTCACTAAAATCACCTTCGGGACCAATTAATATGAGTGTATTGGTGTTTTGTTTGCATATTTTGGTCAAAGGTGTTTTTTCTGTATCATAACAATGAGCAATAAACTTTTGCCCATCGAAAGGTTGTTTTATAAATTCATCGAAGCCAATTATTTCATTTAATTGAGGCAATTTACTCTTTTGTGATTGTTTCATGGCCGAAACCAAAATCCTTTCGATACGGATATCTTTAAGTATTTTCCTTTCCGAAAATCTGCATTTTAAAGGTGTAAGGATATCGATACCTATTTCCGTAGCTTTTTCTACAAACCATTCCACACGATCCAATTTTTTGGTAGGTGCAAATGCAATGTGTAAATCAAAGCCCCAGTGTTTTGATTGTTGTATTTCTTCCATGATTGATACAATACAACTTTTTGGATTTGCTTGCAACAAAGTTGCACGATAAAAAAACCCTTTGCCATCGGTTATGAGCAAAGAGTCATTTTCTTTCATCCTTAACACCTTTGCGCAATGCTGCGATTCAGCTTCAGGCATCTTTGGATTTGTACGTATGTCGGGACAATAAAAGATTGTTTCCATAATTGGGTCTGCAAATAAAGCTTTAGTTTTTGAGTCTTTGATAAGAAAAGAAAAAGAAGAAGGCTTTCGAAGTTTTTGAAATTAAGGAGTTTACATTAAGTAAATGACTGTTTCAAAAACGAGAGTAACGCAGTTTTTTGTTCTTTTCTTGCAAAGACTAATTAAAAAATCAATCCTTCCGCATATTCAATTCATCTCTTATCTGAATTGCAGCTTCAAAATCTTCTTTGCTTAAAGCCTCTTGTAACATGGTGTTAAGTGTGTCAGTGTTCAATTGTGATAAGTCTTTATCTTCATTAGATAAAAAATCTTTCATTTCAGTTTGATCTTCTGACTTCTCATCAAAAACAATGGCCATATCACGCATTATTTCTTCCGTTGTAAAAATCGGGGCATTGGTGCGAACTGCGAGTGCAACACCATCCGATGTTCTAGAGTCTATTTTGAATTCATTGTCTCCCTGCTTCAAGGTTAACTCAGCAAAAAAAGCACCTTGATCAAATTTATAAATAAAAACATCCAGTAGTTCAATCTCCAAAGAAGAGAAAACAGAGACAATCAAGTCATGAGATAGTGGACGTGGCGGAGTTATCTTCTCCATCACAATGGCAATTGACTGTGCTTCGGGCGTCCCAATTACAATAGGGAGTCTGCGTGGTCCATCGCTTTCAGAGAAAATAAGTGCATATGCCCCTGCTTGCACCTGACTGAAAGAAATTCCTAAAATAGATAATTTTACTCTTTGCATCATTTCATATTGTTTTCTACTTCAAATATAACACTTTATATCTTTATTCTCAAAAATAATATTGTTTGCGATAAGTTTAATTTGATTTATTGTTGTTATATGAAAAAAATTGTATCTTTGCACACGTTATAACAACAAATAAACGGTGGTTGTAGCTCAGTTGGTTAGAGCGCTTGATTGTGGTTCAAGAGGCCGCGGGTTCGAATCCCGTCTTCCACCCTAAAATAGTTTAAGTTTAAAAACACGTAACTTGTTGAAGGTTGCGTGTTTTTTTGTCTCAAATTTCCACATTCCCAAAATCGCTTACCTTTCTAAAGGGTGTCCCAACCAGCTAAAGTTTCCCAAGCCCATATAAATCCTCTCACCAGCATATATATTACAAAAACAGCTAGTACAATAAAAAAAATTGTATTGAATGGAGCGTTGTTCCTCCTTTTTGGTTTATTGTTTTTTATTTCGTTCATGATGATTAAATTGTTGAAAGCGGGTTATGGTTTCTGATTTATAAACAGATGGGGTGGGGAGAATGTTTATTAAATATTTTACATCATATATCAATTTCAAACTTTTTCAATAAATCTAAATGCTTCTCCTGAAAAGTCCTCATTGCGTGATGCGCACTTTCTGATTATTTATGTAAATGCTGCCTATCTCCTTTTCCTACTCCTCCTAAACTTCCACGGAGCAATCGGCTCCTTATCCCTCCACAGACCTACACGTTTCAATCGTGCACTGTTTTCCAACAATGCATACTCTTCTGATTTGTCATACTTTTTGAAATGCCATGCCATGCCAGCTTTCAACATCTCGGCAGACACATCTTTGCCATCGTGAGTGTAAACCCAAACAACCTCTCTACCAAAGTAGTCTGTGCTTTGTACTTTAATGCCAACTATTTTACCAAATATCAAATCAGAGAAATATTTAGTAGCTTTATTCCCAAATGCTTGGTGCTTTTCGGGAGCATCAATGCCGTAAATGCGAAATTTAATTACCTTCTTGTCTTCTGTTAATCCTTTAAATGTATCTCCATCGGAGATTGATACAACTTTTACAAAATAATGATATAAATCATTGTTACAGATAGACGTAGTAATTTCTGGATGTTTAGCAGTGTTTGTTTCTGATTTATATCCACAAGACGATAGGAGAGTGAAGAGTAATAGTAGGGAGAGAAGTTGTTTCATAATAGTATAGAACAGAGCCCTATTCAAAAGTTATTTCATTACGTGTGTAATCAATAGATATTTTGCCATATTCTCTCAAAGCTGATTGGCCTAATAACAATGGTGCCTCCATGTTATGTATAATAGAGGCTTTCACGTTATGCAGTATTCTATCACCTATTTTAACTGTACTCAAATTGATTACTGTTCCTTCCTCTATAGCACCATTTGCAATTTGATATTTTTGGGTGCCGAGAAAATCATTGTCTTTGAGTGTACCTTGTTTATAAAGGAACATTGCTTCCGTTAGTGAAATAGTAATATCGGAAGCACCTGTATCGAATATAAAATTCATCGAAGTACCATTAATCTTACATGGAATCTCGTAAACACCGCCTTTTTCTATCATTTTAATGGTGGTTTTGTCTTTTGAATCATTTTTTATAGGTTTACTTCTCTGTGCAGAAGTGATTGGTCTTTTGCGTTGTTGTTCCCTTCTTCCCGCTTGGTTTTCACAAGATGAAAGTGTAAACGAAATAATTATTATTAAGTTGACAAAAAATAATTTATATTTCATAGCTGATCTTTATTTACTCGCTTCAATTATTCCAGGTTTAGGTACTATATGAATTAAAAAGCGTTGATTATTTGATTCATGAGAAGTATCTCTCATTGTTCCACCTGTACCACTTCCAGAAATAATTACTTCGCAATTATCTCCAAAGTCAATATTACTAAACAACCAAAATCTATTAAGAGCTAATGCTCGTTCGTAGCTTAATTCATAGTTTCCTTGAAAATAATCTTTTGAGGATTGACCTTCAATGATGAGCAGGTACTTTATCTCCGGGAAATCGACTTTCAACTTCTTTAATGAGTTTTGAATAGCTTTACCCGCCTTCAACAATTCATTTCGTGTATCAGAACCAATACTTTTCATTTCAGATACACCAACTGGGAAATTGACCCTAATTTTTAATATGTGTTTTTTATAGATATCATTATAATCAAAATAATTGGAGTCAATTCTATTTACAGATTCTTCGATTTCTGATATTTTATCTAATTGACTTTGAGTTGCAGCTCTTTCTTTTTCTGAAGCAACTATTCTTGTATGCAACAATGTTATAGTTAGAACAAAAAGAACCAACATAACAAAAAAAAGACTTGTCATCAAATCAGAATAACTGGTCCAAAAATAAGCTTCTCTTTCCTTCTTTGCCATATTTTTATCAGCTCTTTTTAATATACAGATTTAAACATTGTTCTAAAACCTCTTTTAATTCTCTTAGTCAATGAGTTTTTTTTCTTAGAATTTGTAGTAGAGTTATAAACTTTATTTCCAACACCTCCATTATGACTTCTATATTCAATTGATTTAGATTTAGCAAGATTATGTATTTCTTTCGTCAATGCATCAATCTTTTCATTCTGTTTACTTATAGCATCTTTAAAGCCATTAATTCCATGTTTTATGTGCGAAAGATTTTTTATTTCATCAACAAGTATAGCAGTCTCTTCAAATTTACTTTCAA
This sequence comes from Dysgonamonadaceae bacterium, assembly GCA_028708095.1. GTDB lineage: Bacteria > Bacteroidota > Bacteroidia > Bacteroidales > Dysgonomonadaceae > UBA2632. The sequence goes on along the minus strand of JAQVZQ010000220.1, from coordinate 108 downwards.
ATGTTTTTTGTTGGAACGCTATTTCTTTTTCAAAAGAATCTTGTTGGAATACCAATATTTTATCAGAAGCCTTTTTTTGATTATCAATTGCTAAAAGCATCATTTCTT
>JAQVZQ010000219.1 GCA_028708095.1 Dysgonamonadaceae bacterium | reverse complement strand
ATAGCACTATCATAGTCTTTGTTCTTAAGACTTCTATTGGCTAGTCCTATTGCTGAGTTAGCAGATGGTTTTAATTGATGCATACTTGCAGAGAGTTCAAAATAAAAGTCTGTATCAGTACAACCACTATTAGACAATGCACCAATAGCTTGGTTCAAGAACTCTTCATCATCCTTATTTTCCGCAAACTTAGCTGAATAAAAGTTCTGTAATGTTTCGCAATCGCCAGCACCACTATTTACAAACGCATTTTCAATACTCCCTTTCACAAGAGCAATATAGTCTGCATTGTCTTTATCATTGTTATCAATTGCATTACTTTGTGCATCATCCATATAATCTAATACTCGGAAATAATCTTTGATGTATTGTTCTTTCTTAGAATTATCTTGCAAAAATAATCTTAAGGAAGCAATCATGTAGTGGCCAAAAGCATCCGAAGGATTCATTTCGCTTTTCATATCTTCAATAGCCTCGCCAAGAATCTTATATATAACTGCAGGGTCGGCATCTTCGCCCATTAATTCCTGATAATCGTATGCTTTAAATGCAAGAATTGTACCTTTAGCGTCAACATTAGAGAAATATTTCATACGTCTATCATATATTTCCATTGTTTTATCTAAATATTCTTTCTTCTTTGCAGCGTCAGTTTCAGCAGCAAATAAAGATTTATAGATACGAGGACCATAAATATAAATATTTTTACTAGATGCTGGACAATTTTCATATACAGCGTTCCATGTTTTAACTGCATCTTTATAATTCTCCGCTTTAGCAGCAGTTGTCATAAGGCTTAAGTTCATACGACAATCAATACTGTCTTGTCCATGACCAAAAGGGGCATTCACAGGGTCGTATCCGGCTTTTTGAGCGCTAGCCCCCACAATTGCACTCACCACGAAAACAATAGCTAAAATAAATTTTTTCATCTTTATATGTTTTTAAGTTGTTATCCTTATTTGGTTTATCACTTTGACGTTATGTTAAAACAATAGTTTAATGTACCCAATGAAATTTAATCGAACCTGCGTTTCATGAACCAGAATTCGTTAATATTTATATTCAAAGATATTTTAAACATATCCTCTTTAATCATATAGTCCATTTCGGGTTGCATCCTTGAGTAACCAAATCCCAAATTAACCATTGATATCCTCTGAGAAATCATATCACGAAAAGGAAATCCGAAACCTACATTTACTCCATATTCTTTATAACCTGCATTTCCTATGTGGTTGACAACATTGGAAATGGATGGGTCATAAACTTTTGTGTTGATATATGAATTTGAATAAGAAAGCCCTCCACGAAAACGTAATCGCTTGAAAAAATTACGATGCACTGGATCTGCAACATATTCAATTCCCATATTAACGCTAAACTTATCATTAAATCGGGTGTCGCTTGTCATATTATCTAAATAATCTGGATAACTTGCACTGCTCCACCTTTGTAGTGCACCATCGATACCAACAAGCAAATTCCTAGTACTATAAGACAAACCAAGACCAAATGTCTCTGGCAAATCAAAGGATTGATTGTGCAAGGTGTCAATTGGAAGGAAACTAGAAGAGTTTTGTGAGTAAACTAAATCACTAGGAGTGATTGTAGTCTTATTATTAATCTTTGGAGAAAATACAACACCTAACGTCATGGATTTATCTATACTAACTGGATATGTAAATTGAGCACCAAAATCAAACTTCACGTTTTTAATAGAAAATGAATTGCTTACAACACGGCTAAATGCATCTCCTTGTCCTACTGCTGGAAGTTCTCTTGAATGATTGATGCTTCCAAAAAGGTATGATACATTAGCACCCAAAGAAACATATTTGTATGGAGCATATCCCACTCCACCATATATTTGGCTTAATCCGCCTGAACCCGAAAATGTTTCAATATAGCTAATTTCCTCTTTAATTATATTTCTTCCAAAATCATATCCAACCTTCGAGTATGGCAATATACCTAAACTAACACCCATGTTTTTAACTAATGGAAATTGAAAAGCCAAATAGTCGAAATTCGCATTTTTAAAGTCTTGTTTGTTTACATTATCCGAAAGTTGTGAAAACTGCCCAGACACCCCCATTTCCATGGTAAAGTTTAAACTGTCAGCTGCTGAATATGAAGCCGGATTACCAGGGTTTATATTTGAGCCTCTTCTAATACCATAACTAACACCGCCCATTGATTCGGTTGCTCCTAATGAAGGTTTTGATAGCAATCCGTAACCATATCTGCCATATGGAGAATTCACACCAACTTGTTGTGCAAAACCAGAACTAATTAATGTAAATAATACTATTAGCGATATAAAGAAACGTTTTTGTTTGTTCATTCTATTGTTTCTAAAAAAGAAAAAAGACTTGTGCTTTTTAATTCTTAAAGTTGTTCGTTCATGCAAATATTGCATATTTATATTGTTATTGCACTATAATCGTATCGAATAGGCTGTTAAAAAAAACAAAGCATTGATTTAATCAATATATGTTTTTCAAAGCATTATATTTTATAAAGTAATTGCAAAGTAAATAAAAAAAACCCACGTAGTTATGAGTTTTTGAATTTTTAAACATATTAAGGGTGCTCATTATGGGTAATTGAGTATTACTTGTAACTATTGTAAGATAAAATTTCATCAATAGGTTTTCTCGATTTTTTACGCAAAGGTTGATTGCCATATCCTATAACGATGTCTAACCAAACGCGTTTCGAAGATGGAATATTCAAAAGGTCTTTTACTTTGTCCTCATCAAACCATCCAACTATGCATGTTCCCAACCCCACTGCTTGCGCAGCAAGAACAATATGAGCAGCCACGATTCCGAGATCCATTTGAGCATAGTCTTTTTTCTTTATCCAACCGCCTATCCCTGAGCTTATATTTACCTTCTCTTCCACAATAAGTAAGTGTACGGGTGCCTGTTTGGTAAAGTGATTCATACCCAACACACGAGAAGATGTGGCATCTGCAACTTTGTTTTTCAATTCTGGCTCATCTACCAACACAAAACTCCATGGCTGTGCATTGCACGCAGAGGGAGCCAATCTTGCTATTTCGATGATGCGGTTTATTTTCTCTTTCTCAACACTCCGTTCAGGATCAAACGACCTCACACTTTGTCGCGATGAAACTAGTTCTAGAAAATCCATTGCTCTGTTTTTAATAATTAGTCTCTAAATGCAAGAATTCTGCCAATATATTTACCAATAATATCAAACTCGAGGTTTACATAAGTACCCTCTTTTATTTGATGAAAATTGGTGTACTCATATGTATAAGGAATAATGGCAACTTCAAAAGTACTGTCAGTTGGGTTAACTACCGTAAGACTTACTCCATTTACAGTAACCGAACCTTTGTCAACAGTGAGATAGCCTTTTTTCGCCATCTCTTTATCAAAATCATATTTAAACTTGAAGTACCAACTTCCATCTGCCTCTCTCACATTTTCACAAACAGCCGTTTGGTCGACATGACCTTGCACAATGTGCCCATCTAATCGTCCGTTCATAATCATGCTACGCTCTAAGTTAACCTTGTCACCAACTTTTAAAAAGCCCAGGTTCGAAACATCCAATGTTTCTTGAATGGCAGTCACAGTATATGTGTCATCTTTAAGATTGACAACCGTTAAGCAAACACCATTGTGAGAAATGCTTTGATCTATTTTTAATTCATTGGTAAACGTGCACTTCAGTGTAAAGTGTACGTTCCCTTTATCTTTTTCTATGGCTACAACTGTAGCCGCTTCTTCTACTATTCCTGAAAACATATTGTTTAGTTGTAAAAAATGAATGTCTATTTTGATTTGCGCCTCATTCCTGATTGTTTTTACCAGATAGACGCGCGTTTTTCTTTTGGTAGATACATTGCATTGTCTTTTTTAACATTAAATGCATCGTACCAAGCATCAATATGTGGCAAAGCACCATTTACACGCCATTTACCTAATGAATGTGGATCGATTTTTGTAAGACGCAATATTTCAGCATCACGTACATTGCCTGCCCAAAGAGTGGCATACGACAAAAAGAAACGTTGTTGAGGTGTGAAACCATCAATGGTTTTATTAGATTTTGCCTCTTTAGTTTTTAAATAAGCATTGTACGAAACTTGCAATCCTCCATGATCAGCAATATTTTCACCTAAAGTAAATGTACCGTTTGCACGAACAGTGTCAATCACTACAATATTATCGAAGTAATCAACCAACACTTTGGCGCGTTCATCAAAGCTATCAGCATCTGCAGTTGTCCACCAATCATTTAGGTTACCTTCCTTATCAAACTTGCGCCCTTGATCATCAAACCCATGAGTCATTTCGTGACCAATCACAACACCAATACCCCCATAATTCACAGCATCGTCTGCATTCATGTAAAAGAAGGGTGGTTGAAGTATCCCTGCAGGAAAACAAATCTCGTTTGATGAAGGGCTATAGTATGCATTAACTGTTTGTGGCGACATATGCCACTTTGTTTTATCAACAGGTTTGCCTAACTCATCTATCATCTCTTTGTATTCAAATTCTGATGCACGCATTATGTTTGCTAAATACGAATCATCTTTAATTTCCAACGAAGAGTAGTCTTTCCACTTGTCAGGATATCCAATCTTCACTACAAAGGTGTTCAACTTTTCGTGAGCTTTGTCTTTAGTTTCGTCGCTCATCCAGTCTAAATTGGAAATACGTTCTCCAAGAGACTCTTTTACATTATTCACCAAGTTCAACATACGCTCTTTGGCTTCAGCTGGAAAATATCTTTCAACATAAAGTTGACCAACAGCTTCACCTAACGAACTATTTACAGCGTCAATACTTCTACGCCAGCGTGGACGAAGTTCTTTACTTCCACTCATGGTTTTACCATAAAACTCAAAATGGGCGTTCACAAAATCGTCGCTCAAATAGTTAGCAGCAGAGCGAACTACAATCCAAGTAAGATAGCTTTTGATATTTTCAATTGACTCTTTATCTATTTGTTTGATGGCTGCCTTTATTGGCTGCAATTGAGATACATTCAGTGTATCTAATTTACCCGCACCCACTTGTTCAAAATAATAATCCCAATCAAAAGGTGTTATCTCTCTCTTTAGATCAGTATAAGTTAGCTTGTTGTAATTCTTTTCTGGAACACGACGCATCTCTTTTGTAAAATGGCTCTCCGCTAACTCTGTTTCAATTTTCATAGCAGCATCAGCAGCCTTTGCTGCCTCAACTTCAGAGTAGCCAATGTTTTGAAATTGGGTTTTTATTAGTTTTACATACTCCTGACGTAAGTGTTCCGATTTGTCGTCTTGCTCAAGATAATATTCACGCTCACCCATGCCAATACCCGATTGATAAAGATGAGCAATATTCATAGAACTATTTTTATTGTCCGCACCTACATAAAAGCCAAAGAATGGGCTTGCGGCATACTTACTCACTTGCGCCATTAATTTTAAGATGTCTTTCTTAGATGTAGCAGCGTCTATTTCAGCTAAAACAGGTTTGATGGGTTCATATCCATCAGCATTAAGCTTTACGCTGTCAATTCCCATGCTATATAGATCGCCGACCTTTTGCGCATTGGTTCCTTCTTTGTGATCCTCAACACCAAGCTCTTCGATAAGTCCCTGTACTTGCACTTGATTATTTTCACGCAATTTATCAAACGTACCGTATCGTGAATATTCATCTGGAATTGGATTAGCAGACTGCCAGCCTGCGGTTGCAAATTTATAAAAATCATCACCTGGAACAGCGGTAGTGTCTAAATTCGTTAGCTCTATGCCTTTATCAGAATGTTCGGAGGTTTTGGTTGTGCAACCAATGAGTGTGCCCATAACAAAAAGTATTGAATAGAATAAAAGTTTTTTCATAATAAATTGAGTGTAATTTATGGTCTTATTTGAGATTACAAAAGTAAATAAACAATCCGATATTACAGAATATATCCTTAACATATTATTT
>JAQVZQ010000218.1 GCA_028708095.1 Dysgonamonadaceae bacterium | reverse complement strand
AACCTTTCTGTCATTTACGTCAGAAACAAGAAAAAGTGCATCGCCACCATTTCCACGTACTTTATTTACAAGGCTATCCCCTTTTTCTTTATTGCGTGCCAATACTACTACCTTAGCTCCATGTTTTGCTAAATACTCAACCATAGCTGCACCTAATACACCTGTACCACCAGTAACAACTATTACCTTATCTGTAACATTAAATAACTCGTACATAATCTCGTAATATTTAAATTATTATTGTTTGAATGAAACAAAAATACATTCAATAATCAACTTATGAGTAATGATTTACGTAATTACATCTTCAAATAACGATGGATGTACAAAAAAAGCTTGTTATTGCGTATTAAGAGCAGATATATTTATTAAAATCCTAAACTTTTAGGTAGCCACAAAGAAATTTCAGGTATATAGGTAACCAACAACAACACCACAACCATAGCAACAAACATTGGCACCAAGGGCTTAATGACTTTATCGATGCTAAGACCAGCAACACTACAGCCTATAAACAACACAGAGCCTACCGGAGGAGTGCAAAGCCCTACACTAAGATTAAGCACCATTATAATACCAAAGTGAATAGGGTCTATCCCCATTGCAGTAACAATAGGAAGGAAGATGGGTGTGAAAATCAAAACAGCCGGAGTCATATCCATGAAAACACCCACAAGTAGAAGAATTAAGTTAATGAGCAGTAGTATTACAATAGGATTACTACTAAGCGAAATTAAACTATTGCTTACACTCTGCGGTATGTTTTCGTAAGCCATAATCCACGACAAGCCTATAGAAGTTGCCACCAACAGCATCACAATTCCAGTAGTTTTAACCGAACGTAAGATGATCTTTGGCAAGTCATTTATTGAAATTTGTTTATATACAAATGCCAAGATTAAAGAATATAGCACTGCTATTGCCGATGCTTCTGTAGCGGTAAAAAAACCTCCAACTATACCACCAATAACAATAACAAGCATCAATAAACTTGGAATAGCATCTAAAAATTTTCGTAAGCCATCAATTGCTTTTGTCTTATTATTCTTAACATTGATAATTGACCACACTCCAATAGCGGTTATAGCAATATAAACTATTACTTTGTTCATCATTGGTGAAAACGTAGCTCTTGCAAATGTAACCCCCCTTAAAGCCAATATCATTCCAATAGCTATCAACAATGCTACTCCCAATACTTTCATAGCAGCTTTCGTTCCCTTCTTATTGTAAACAAGCATAGTGACAGCAGTAATTGCTATACCTATACCCGTTAAAATTCCGGGAATATAACCAGCAAGAAAAAGTGCAGTAATAGATACACCACCGCTTGCTAATGAATATACAATAAGAATATTACTGGGGGGAATAGACAATCCAGTTGTTGCAGACGTTATGTTTACCGCTGCACTGAAGTTATCGGGATATCCTTCCTTTTTCATTTCAGGTTGCATAATACTTCCAATCGCAGAAGCAGATGCGGCTGCCGACCCAGAAATTGCACCAAAAAGCATATTAGCCACTACGTTCACAATGGCAACACCACCTGGGATTCTTCCTACTAAAACGCGAGCAAAGTCAATAAGCCGTATAGCAATTCCTCCACTATTCATAATATTCCCCGCTAATATAAAAAATGGGATAGCAAGAAGCGCAAAACTATCAAGTCCTGTGGCCATTCGGTGAGAAAAAGTAGTTACAGCAGGTATAAAATCAATACTTACAAGCATTGTCAAAATACCCGAGATACCGATACTGAATGCGATGGGCACACCAATTACAAGCAAGATGATAAAACTGAAAATGAGAATAAATATTTCAAGATACTCCATGGTAATTAGATTTCACGATTGTTTATAATCATCTTGTGAATATTGTCAATATCAAAATAAGCTATCAATAGACCGCTAATAGGCAAAACTAAGTAAACGACTCCAAGTGGTAAACCTAAAGCAGCAGATTTTACAGAGAGGTAAAAACGTGTATAAACCAACCAGGAGCCACCTATAACCATTACAACTATCGCAAAAAGTATGACAATCACGCTTATTATTATATCGAGTTTAAATTTTCTTTTCTTGGAACTTCGTTGAAGCAGTAAATCAATGGCAAGATGCTCACGCTTTCCCGCTACATAGGCTGCACCAAACAGACCCACCCAAACCAAAAGGAAGCCTGCCAACTCATCGGTATAACTACTGGGCGAGCTCATAATATACCTGCTTATGACCTGCCAAAGCACATCCAGCACTAAAATACTCATTAAAAAAACGAGCAACCACTCTAAAGTTTTATCTATAATTTTACGTATCCTCATTTTTCTGTTTCAATCAACGGCCTGAATCCGTTTTATATATGAATAAATAATTTCATTGTTGCTATAGCTTTCAATTAATGGCTGGACTTTTTCAATAAAAGGCTCCTTTTCAGGGTAATTAATCTCAACACCAGCTTTTTGAACCTCTTCCAAAGATTTAAGTTCTGATGCTGCCCAAAGCTCCCGCTCCAATATAGCGGACTCGTCTGCGGCTTGTTGAATCCATTCTCTTTGCTGATTACTAAGTTTGTCCCAAATTTTCTTGCTAATTACTACCACGTCTGGTATAATAGTATGTTCGTCTAATGAATAAAACTTGCATACCTCAAAGTGGTGTGAAGTGTAAAAGCTTGGAGGATTGTTTTCTGCGCCATCCACTACCCCACTTTGTAGTGCTGTATATAGTTCCCCCCAGGAAATAGGCGTTGCCGAACCTCCTAAAGCACGAATCATTTCAACAGCTGTAGCACTGGGCATTACCCTAATTTTCAAACCTACCAAATCAATTGGCTTCGTAATTGGTTTATCTTTTGTGTAAAAACTACGCGAACCCGCATCGTAATAACATAAACCTCGAATCCATTTATTTTCGGTGCTAAGAAGTAGATCATCACCAATTTCACCATCAATGACATTGAAAAAATGCTCTTTTGATCTAAAAATATAAGGGAGCCCAAATACTTTGTAATCATCAGCAAAACTCTGCATAGACGCAGCGGAAACTTTTGTAATTGCTAAACTTCCAATCTGAACTAATTCTATACATTGTTGTTCCGACCCCAATTGTTCTGATGGATAAATATCAATAACTAATTTCCCTTCAGATAATTCACCAACGCGTTTCACCATAAACTCCATAGCTTTATGCACGGGGTGATCGATTGGGAGACCATGAGCAAGCTTTAGCTCAGTTGTCTCGGAGGAACCTCTACAAGAAGTCATTATCAGAAACAAAGCTATTGCAAAAACAAAAAAAGTTTTATTGTAGATTTTCAAAATTTAAAGTATTCTTTTGCATTGTAATAAGATATGTTTTCAATCATTTTCTCCAAGAATTTTATCTCAGATGCAGGCAACAATCCTTTTTCAACATCTTCACCAATTAAGTTACATAGTATTCTACGAAAATATTCGTGACGTGGATAGGAGATAAAGCTTCTGGAATCTGTTAGCATCCCCACAAACCAGCTAAGTAATCCTTGGGTGGAAAGAACATTCATTTGATCTTCCATTCCATCTTTTTGATCTAAGAACCACCATCCAGAGCCAAACTGCATTTTGCCAGCTGTAGGACCTTCTTGAAAATTGGCAATCATAGTGGCAACCAAATAGTTTTCTCTTGGATTTAAATTATATACAATTGATTTTGCTAATTTGTCTTCTTTCTGTAAACGATCGAAGAATCTACTCATAGAAGATGCTATGTTTGAGTTATCATTAATTGAATCAAATCCTGCATCGACTCCTATGGATTTAAACATCTTTGCATTATTATTCCTAATGGCACCAAAATGAAATTGTTGCACCCATCCTTTTTCAAAGTTAAGTATTGCATTTTCATAAAGCATCTTTGACTTAAATTTTCCTATTTCAGTATCTGTCAAGTTTTTCTTTTCGATATAAACTTTCTTGAAAATTGATTCAGCATCTTCAATTGAACAATCATCAGAATAGAATGATTCGATACCATGATCGGATAGCTTACAACCAATGGAATTGAAGTATTCATGCCTATTTTTAATTGCTTTTAAATAATCATGAAAATTGTTTATCGTAATATCAGAGACTTTCTCTAATTTTTCGATATAACTTGCAAAACTTAAACTGTTTTCTACAGCAAGTGATTTATCTGGACGCCAAGTAGGCAAAACCTGAATTTTAAATCCACTCTCCTTAATTTGTTTGTGGTAAGTAAGTAAATCACACGGATCATCTGTAGTACATACAACTTCAACCTTAAACTTCTCCATCAATCCACGTGCTGTAAATCCATCCTCTTGCAACATATTGTTGCATTTCTCATAGATATCAGCTGCTGTTTCAGGTGACAATAGTTTCTCAATACCAAACACGCGCTGAAGCTCCATATGAGTCCAATGATACATAGGGTTTCTCATTGTGTAAGGAATTGTTTCTGCAAACTTCTGAAACTTCTCCCAATCAGAGGCTTCTCCTGTTATATATTTCTCGTCAACACCATTGGCTCGCATGAGACGCCATTTGTAATGATCACCACTTAACCACAAATCAGTTATGTTTTTGAAACGATAATCTTCAGCAATTAATTTTGGATCTAAATGACAATGATAATCAATGATAGGAAAATCCTTTGAATGATTATGGTAGAGAGATTTTGCTGTCTCAGATTGTAGAAGAAAATCTTTGTCTAAAAAAGGTTTCATATGTAGCTTCTAAATTTATTAAATTTAATACTCGATAATAATTAATCCAATTCTTTTATTTTTACGTTCTGAAACCAAACTTCGTCTCCATGATCTTGCAATAAAATATAACCACTTTCTCCATTTCCAAAGTTAGGCCAATCTTTATACTTGCTGAAATTTACTAAGGCATTCCACATTTGAGTGTTTCGTTCATACTCTATAATCTTCACCCCATTGAGCCAATGTTCCACATGATTTCCTTTTACTACAATCATTGCAGTGTTAAAAAAATTACGTCGAAAAGGTTTATCTTCAGGTGCTGGAATTAAATCGTAAACAGAACCCAATGTTCTATTTCCAAGAACACCCATTTTTGCATCTGGATGTTTATTATCATCCAATATTTGAAATTCGCAACCAATGGCTGATCCTTCACCAGTATTCAAATCAGGATCTACAAAATATTTAATTCCGCTATCAGCACCTTCAGTAATTTTAAAATCGACTTTTAAAATAAAGTTTTTATATTTTTTCGTGGTAACAATATCTCCTCCAAAAGCAGCTTCACCACCTCCGCTACTTATCACTTTTAAAACACCGTCATCAATCACCCAACCTTTTTCTGGAAAATGGTCTAACTTAGCTCCTCTCCAACCATCTGTAGTTTTACCATCCCAAAGCAACTTCCAGCCATCTTGCTTTTCCCTTTCAGAGATAGTGTTTGCAATAGCATTTACTTGATCAATCATGGGAAATGTTATTGGCGTTGCAAATTGCTCTACATTCTCTGTCATTATACGTATATTTCGCCACGATACTGTTTTACCAGCGTCAGCCTCACCCACTGCATGGACTTGTAATGCAATGAAACCTGACAATGTCATATCATCAATTAAATCGGACGCAGGTACACCATTCAACCATGTTCTGATTGAGCTCCCAATTGCTTCAATACGTGCTGTGTTCCACTCAACATTTTTATAGGCTTTTTGAGCAGCAACATTATTTGTTAATGGATACAACCACCCACGTCTTGCTTCATCATATATACCTCCAGTCCAAGCGCGAGGAGAAGGATCAATTTCAAACTGATATCCATGCACTAAGCCATTCCTATATTCTTTAAGACTATGACTTCTTATTTGCACACCCGAGTTCAATCCATCATCATGAAGCTTGAAATATCATATGATAATTCCACTTGGTATGCTTGCGATTCCAATTCTTCAGCTAGTCTAACAAATACCCTGATTACACAAGAACTTGATAATTCTGCCAACTGCCGGCTTTACGGCAA
>JAQVZQ010000217.1 GCA_028708095.1 Dysgonamonadaceae bacterium | reverse complement strand
AGATGAAGCAGGCGTAAGTATTTTAAAGCAAAATAACTCGAATCCCAAAAATAGAAAAACTGGGAAATACCTTTAAAAGTATCACCCAGTTTATTTTAGATTTTAATTAAAGTGCCGACGCTTTATTTATCTGATTTAAGCTTTGATTCGTGCTTCTTTCTATTGAAACTCTCATAATGTGGAAGCATTGGAACATACTGCTCATCGTCCCACAAATTACTGGTAATCATTAAGTCTGCACTAAATCTATTGCAAGCAATAGGAATATTGTGCACCCTGCATTGTCTCAGCAGCATCATAATATCTGCTTCATGGGGTTGAGGATTCAAATCGTCAATTAAGAAGACCGCTAAGTCTATCTCCTGCCTAACCACCATAGCTGCAATTTCCGCATCTCCACCAAGTGGACCTGAATTCATTATTTTAATATCGGGATGCACGTTTTTTGAAGCCAATGCTTCTTTCACTAATGTACCTGTAGTTCCTGTGCAAACCAATGAATGTTTCGATAAAAAGCTTGAATTGTATATAACCCAATCTATTATGTCAACCTTGCGATTGTCGTGAGCAACCAAGGCAATTCTTAATTTCTTTTTCATTGTAGTTATATTAAATTCCTAACTCATCTTGAATTATATCGATTTTATTTTGCGCTAAAGTTTCAGCTTCTTTTAATTCCTCTCTGGATGTAACTTTACTCTGTACCTCTATGTAGAATTTAATTTTGGGCTCAGTACCCGATGGACGAATCGATAGTTTTGTACCATCCTCGGTAAAGTATTGTAGCACATTGGCAGTAGTTGGCATTGAAAGCGTAATGTTTTCTTTACTTATAAAATCAACAGCTTCAAGAGAAGCATAATCTTTGAGCAATTTTACATTAGAACCTGCTATAGCAATAGGTGGATTTGCACGAAAGTTTTTCATCATTGCCTCTATTTCATCAGCACCTTCTTTACCTTTTCTTACTAAAGATATGCCCACTTCTTTCGAGAAGCCATATTCAATGTATATATCTTGTAATAATTGATATATAGTTTTCCCGTTATCTTTTGTCCATGCTGCTATTTCAGCAAAAAGCATACATGCAGAAACAGCGTCTTTATCTCGAACAAAATCTCCAGCAAGAAATCCATAACTTTCTTCTCCTCCGCCTAAATAGGTTTTGGTGTCTTCATTTTTTCTTATAATATCAGCAATCCATTTAAAGCCAGTGTAGCAATCAAACAACTCAACACCATTTTTACTTGCAATTTTACTGACAAGTTCACTTGTAACAATTGTTTTAACCGCATACTCCTTACCTGTTATCTTGCCTAATTCTTTCCAGCGAGTGATTAAGTAATATAGATAGATAATCATTGTTTGATTACCGTTTACCAATACAAACTCTCCATCTTCATTTCTAATAGCAGTTCCAATTCTATCAGCATCGGGGTCTGTAGCCATTACAATCTCGGCATCTGTTTCTATGGCTTTTTTTACGGCTAACTCCAAAGCAGCTGGCTCTTCAGGATTTGGTGAAACAACTGTGGGGAAATCGCCACTAATCACATCTTGCTCTGGCACATTAATTATATTGGTAAACCCCACAGCTTTTAACGCAGCGGGTACAAGTGTAATTCCTGCACCATGAATTGGAGTATAAACAATTTTCAAATCGTGATGACGTTTGATAGCATCTGGAGAAAGAGATAGTTTCTTCACCTCTTCAATGAACGCATTGTCCATGTCTTTTCCAATAATATTAATAAGATCTGGATTGCCTTCAAACTTAATGTCTTCTACTTTCTTTATGCGATTAACTTCAACAATTATATTCTTATCGTGTGGTGCCAATACTTGTGCACCATCATTCCAATAAGCTTTATATCCATTATATTCTTTTGGGTTGTGTGAAGCAGTAATCATTATACCGCTTTGGCAGCCGAGTTTGCGTATTGCAAATGAAACTTCAGGCGTTGGTCGTAAAGCTTCAAAAAGATAAACTTTAATACCATTTGCTGAAAATATATCTGCAGATATCTCTGCAAACTTTCTGCTGTTATTTCGACAGTCATGCCCAATAACTACTTTTATTTGTTTTAAGTCTGCAAATTCCTTCAAAAGATAATTTGAAAGTCCTTGAGTGGCACTGCCTATTGTATAAATATTAATTCTATTAGTGCCAGCACCCATAATACCCCTTAGACCACCGGTGCCAAACTCTAACTCTCTATAAAATGCATCAATAAGTTTTGACTTATCTTCGCTATCGAGCATTTTTTCAACTTCTTTTTTTGTTTCCTCATCATAGTTGCCTGAAAGCCAGTTTTGGGCTTTTTGGGTAACTTCCATTAATAATGTTTCTTGGTTCATAGTTTTATATAGTATATGTTCTGAGTGTTCCTTTTTATTAAATTAAAACAAAACTTTATATTTGTCTCCTGTTTCTTCAATTACTTTTCGATAGTGTTCGTTTGGATAACCAGGTCTTTCTGGTGAGGCTGGTTGACCATATTCATTTCGTTTAAACTCGCCATTCTCTTCTTTTTTTACAACACCATCTACATATTTTACCATCAAGTATCCACCTAACTTCATCCATTCATCCATACCTGATTTCACATTATTGTTGCTATATTCATTTAAGTATTTAATGGCTTCCTGTTTTGACTTCTTATACAATACAAGTGCTTTTTTTTCTATTTCAGGCTGTTGTGTTTCGAATCCCTTTTCTAGTTTGTCTTGCACTTCATTTACATGCTTAATCATATCACTATATCGATTGTAAACCATGTTAGACACCCAATTGTGCACCCAAAAAGCAGCATCCCAAGTGAAGTTAAGCAAGTCGCCATTTCCCACTTTCATTGCTTCTGGCATAGTCGTGTTTCCAACATACATTGGATAGTATACACTTTGCGCTGCATCATCAATTCCAAACCAAATAATTCCACCTATCTCGTTTGGCAACCACGAGCGAGATTGTGAAACGAATGAAAAGCCTGTTTGTTGTGTTGAAATAGGTCTTTCATTGCAATACTCCACTGAGTCAACTTCCCAGGTTAACGGTGACCAACGATAAGGAGAGTTAAAAGGACCCGCACCAAACTCGTTACTCCAATCTAATTCTGTACCTTCATAGTGGTCGCGCATATAGTTTTGAACATCCCGCACTGATAGTTTACTATCGGGTTTGATGTATAGAGGCATCGGGTCTGTAGTTTCTCCCTTAGCATATGTAACGTATTCGCCCATATCTTTGTTTACGTGGTTGAAAAATGACCATACACGGGCTTCACAAAAACGGAGTGCACCAAAGTCGAGTGGGGCATATGCTTGAGAAAAGCTAAAATCAGCATCGCTACCCGAATAGTATTCTTTTTTGCGTGCAAAAGAAATAATATCTGGAGAATAGATGCAATTCTCAGGATCGTTTAAAGGAAATTGTTGAATACGAGCATGATTGGCATGGGCTGAAACGCAATCGTCAGGAATACGTACTGCAACCCATACTGCTCCTTTGTTATCAGCTCCTTTGCCAATCAGCTCCATTACCCAAACTTCATTTGGGTCAGCTATAGAAAATGATTCGCCTGTACTGTAATAACCATGGTTTTTTACTAGGTCTGTCATAACAGTAATGGCTTCACGAGCTGTTTTTGCTCTTTGCAAGGTGATATAAATTAAACTACCATAATCCATGATACCAGAGGGATCTGATAGTTCTTCTCGTCCTGTAAATGTAGTTTCACCAATAGCTAATTGGTGCTCGTTCATGTTTCCAACAACATTGTATGTTTGTAGCACTTGAGGTATTTCTCCTAAATACTTACCCGTATCCCATTCATACACTTTAAGCATATCGCCTGCGTTATACTTCATTGCTGGCCAATGATACAGCTCACCGTAAAGATTGTATGAATCGGCAGAGTATGAAATCATCGTTGAGCCATCGGTTGATGCTTTTTTACCAACAAGAAAGTTTGTGCATGGAAAGATTGAGACTGTGAATAATTGAAAAACTAAAATAACTCCAAATATTTTTTTCATTTTCAAGTAATAGAATAATAAATTAGTAATTATAACATCAAAGGTAACTTTTATTTGTATATTTATAGTCACTGTTTTAGAATATTTCTTTTTAGCTTGAATTATTCTTATCAGTCTTTTTTCTTTATATTTGTATTTTTAATAATTCAATGTTTCTTCTAACACTATGTTTAACGATACAGTAAAAACAAAACGGAGATTTTGGGGTCTGAAGGGTCTTCAGGTAATAATTCTTTTATTTGTTGTAGGTATGTTGTTTTTATGTAGTGACAGCAACATTAAAAAACGTATTGAGAGCGATAGAGAAATAAAAAGTTTGAAAAATCAGATTGAGTTTTACAGAAAAAAAACTGAGGCAGACAAAGCAAAGCTTTATGAGTTGCAATCAGATAAAGATAACTTAGAGAAATTTGCACGAGAAAATTATTTGATGAAAAAAGAAAACGAAGAAGTATTCGTTATTGAGTAAAGAATGTCTCAAGCTTGCTATTTTCTCATAGACACTAACTCATAGACACTAATTAATAACGAATGAATTATAACACCAAAAGTATTTTATATAAGGTTTCAGGCTTACTCATTTTAGTTTTCACTATAGGATATTCCTTTATTCCTAAAGTGTCAGTTTGGGGAATGGTCTTGAGTGTTAGCCTGTTTTCGGCTATAACTTTATCAACTCCCTATCCTAGTAAAAGCACAAGGGGCAAAAGGTTGTTCAATTTTCAAGTAATAGCTTGCTTGCTGATGGTGGTAGCAACATTTCTGATGTATAAAGAACGAAACGAATGGCCTGTATTTTTATTAATCAGCGCAATATTTTTGTTCTATTCAGCATTTGCATTACAAAAAGAATTGAACAAAGAAGAAAAAGAAAATACTGAAAAATCATGATGTCTCATGCTGATATATCTTAGAAAAAAAAATACATTTCAAATCAATATTAATTATTTCTCTCAATATAACATAAGGAGGGTATTATGAATAATGACCTTCTTATCCAAAAGTACAAACGATACTTGTTACTCGAAAGAGGTCTTTCCTCCAATTCTATTTCGGCTTATCTTACAGATGTGCGAAAGTTGATGAAGTTTATTGAAGAAAAGCAACTTTCCATAAAAGATATTACAATCTCAGAATTAGAAGAGTTTTTGGCTCACCTTTATGATAGTGGCATAAAAGCTCGCTCCATTGGTCGTGTTCTTTCTGGGGTAAAATCTTTTTTCGACTTTTTGTTTTTAGATGATTATATTCAGCTGAATCCCGCAGAGCTTTTGGAGTCACCAAAAATAGGGTTAAAGCTGCCAGTAATATTATCTGTAGAAGAGATTGATAAGATATTATCTGTTATAGACCTATCCACAGTTGAAGGAACACGTAATTATGCCATTATTGAAACCCTTTATAGTTGTGGGCTGAGGGTGTCAGAATTATCAAATTTGAAGTTTACAAATCTCTTCTTTAATGATGGATTTATTCGGGTAGATGGCAAAGGGAGTAAACAACGGCTGGTACCTATTTCCGATATTGCAATAAAAAAAATAAACAACTATTTGGCCTATCGAAACTTGATGACTGCAAAAAAGGGGAGTGAAGATTTTGTGTTTATAAGTAAAAGAGGAACACCTATATCTCGCATCACAGTTTTTTATTATATAAAATTGTACACAGCAGAGGCAGGAATAACCAAAACAATTAGTCCACATATATTTAGGCATTCATTTGCAACGCACCTATTAGAGAGAGGTGCAAATATTCGTCATATACAAGCAATGCTTGGACACGAAAGTATAACAACTACAGAAATATATACGCATTTGGATATAAATTTTCTTCGTCAAGAGATAATTTCTTATCATCCACTCAACAGAGAAGATTAAATAAGTTTTTTATTGCCGAGTTTAAAACAATGAATTTTATTTAACTAAATAGACTAACTCAAAGAAAAAATTCATATATTTGCTCAATTAAATAAAAGACTCAGATAACACATATAAAAAATCACATACTATGAGATTTGTAGTTTCAAGCGCATTATTAT
>JAQVZQ010000216.1 GCA_028708095.1 Dysgonamonadaceae bacterium | reverse complement strand
GCACAACAAACAAAAACGAGATGATTTGAGGCAATTCTCCCTCGGATTGGTCACATCCAAAGAACTTGCCATTCCGTTATGCTCATATGTATATGAAGGTAATATAACTGATGTATCTGCATTTCCATCCCCATAGATACCATGACACTCCTTTAAAAAACAACTTTATAGATTCAAGTTGTCTATTACTTTTCTCATTCCGTGAATTTATGTAATCAAATTTGATTACCCTACGCCCAAGTATTGCCCTTTTTATGTCGTTAAACTTATTACAAGTATTGGGATTGCTGTTCCAAGGAGAAAAGTCAACCTCAACCCACTCATCAGCCTTTATGGATTTGAAAAGAGAGCCTAGTTTGTCTATAATTATATCAATCTCTGGGTATTTCGTAGCCTGCCTTGAAAGCCGGCACCCCGGCTGTTACAAGGATATCGATATCCTTGTATATTGTTCTCGTAGAAACCTTAAACCTATCGGCCAGTTCCTTTACGGTAACTGTGCCCTTATTGATCAGTGTTTGGTTTATTCCAAGCAGTCTGTTTATTCTCATTAAAACCACCTGTAAACTGTTATCATTTTAAACTATTATACCATTTAAATATGACAGCATATAGTCATATTCAATAAAGGCTTCTCAAAAAAAATTTTATTCTTGACTTTTACAATAACAGCTTATAATATAATTTTATACAATAATTTATTATAGTATAAATATACAAGAGAACTATTATGAGGAGATAATACCCGTCTTTAGAAGCTAGCACCATGAATCTTTAGGAGTAAATTTAATATAAAATTCGTGTAGTGCCTTTAAAATAACCTTTAGTTTCCTATTGAAACCAAAAATTTGTAGCTTTTTAAAACAAGTGCGACACAATATTATTACATATCATCAAGTAACTACATCTGCAAATTTTGTCGAAATTTGTAGAACTAATTTGATTGACTTATTATGTCATTCTATGTATAATATTGATATATTCTTATAACGTTTGTTAAAATAAAGAATATTATGTTTACTTAAAAATTATTATTATTCACTACCAATATTATTACACTGATTTGCTTATTAAAGATATGCTTATATAAAATTTAATGTAATTTGAGGGTTTAATATGTTAAAGGTTAAGAAGATCACAAAATTCTTCGTTGATGGTAATATTCGAAAGACAATAATCAATATTCCATACTTGAGCATTCCAAAAAATAAGAGTGTTATTATTAAGTAAAAATGAGTTCGCTGGTTTGCACATTGTACATATGTAATTCGTAATAGGAATTCTTAAAATGCAAACTGTGTCTAAGAAAGAATGCTGAATGTTGGAGGAGATCATGATAAAAAGAGTTATAACTCAAACACTAAAGTGGAAAATTGCCATACAAGTTGTTTTGTCATTGATTGCTACATTTTCGCTTGCTATGATACCTGGCTACAACAAATATTTAGTGGATAATGTGTTGCCGAACGGTGGAAGTGGACTTTTTTCATTAGTTGGAATGTATTTAGCTAGCTATTTTGTGTTTCTTTTTGCAACATGGGGTTCAGAGAGATATGTGTGGAAGTGTGCAATTGCATTTGAAAACACACTGAAAAAGATTTGCTTTGATAGTGTGTTTTCAAAGAATTTCCGTTCCTTTTCAGAACAGAAAAGTGACGAATATCTGTCGTTAATGACAAATAACATCACAAGCATTGAGCAAGATTACTTGCAACCAGTTTGTGCATTGATAAAATCTATTTTTTCTGTCTGTGTATACGTCGTAGTAATATCAATAAATACTTCACCGATTATATGTGCTTTTCTTATCCTGTTATCTATTGTCGCCGCCTTTACCCCCCAAATATACAAAAAGCAATTAAAGAGAGCTGGAAAAGAATATGTAGATGAAGCCGCAACATACACCAAAAAAATATCTGATTTGTTAGATGGCTTTGAATTGGCGGATAATAATAGCAGACCAGCTTATTCTCGAGTAAATGAAAAGTTCACGGATTTCTTATCGCAAAAAAGACTTAATCTCGGTAGAAAAAAAGTAAACGGCAACACAATCTCTGGTGCTGCAATTTGCATAATTGATATTTTGACTTTTGTGCTTTGCGGTGTGTTGTTGGTCAATGGAGATATTACAGCCGGGACGGTATTGGCGGCAATAACATATGCACAGTCATTCACGGAACCTATACAAGAGATTCTGTATGATTTAAATGCGTTGAATGCATCAAAAGACATAGTTAATTCTTTAGAAAAAATATTCACTGACGATGGTAAATATAATGATATAGAAGTCAAAACACCCCAAAAAGATATAGTTCTGCGTGATTTGAGTGTAACGTACTCAGATAAGGTTTTGCACTATACCGTTGATTTTGCTGTTGGAAATAAATACATGATAAAAGGAGAGAGTGGCAGCGGAAAATCAACATTATTAAATGCGCTGATGGAAAGGTGTGATTATTCAGGCGATATTTTTATCGATGGTTCAGCAAGTCGGCTGGATGATAATAAAGTATTTTATATGAGCCAAAATCAACATGTATTTAGCGAAAGTTTTCTTGATAACGCTACGATTTTTAAAACGTATAGCTTGCCAGACGAGCAAACTTTAAGAAAGTTACCATTATATGAAAATATTTTTGATTCACAAGATTGCTCAACTTTGAGTGGTGGTGAGCAACAGGTAATGAAGATCTGTAGAATGCTTTCGCAAGAGAAGGAGTTTATTCTTGTTGATGAACCTTTTTCAGCTATCGATACAGAGAATAGAAAGAAACTTTTCCATTTGCTTAGTGAGTCTCGTTCGACAATCATTTTAGTAGCACACGATTTGGACTTTGAGGCAAGCGATCTAACTAAATGGACAACAGTAAAAATAGAGGATATTTGTAATGAAATACGCGTATAAGATTTCACCAGCCCTTGCATGGCAGAGTTATGATTGTATAGATATGTTGTTTATCTTGAATAGAAAAAATCGGAATTTCTATTTTTTTCGAGATAGTGGTCGATTTATAGTTGAGCATATGTTGCAAATGCATCCGATTCAAGATGTATTTGAATACTGTAAAGGTGTGTATGATGTATCCGACAATGATCTAACCAGCGCTATAAATCACTTTGTGGAATTGTTATTGAGAGAGGAACTAATCTATGAACCAGATGCCGAAACTTGATGATATTGAATACGGAGATGTTTTTCAAATTGCTGATGTTTATAATATTCCGGCATCTGTCACTATTGAAGTGTGCACTCAATGCAATATGAGATGTAAGCACTGCTATATTCCGGATCATGGCAATGATATGCTCCAGATAGACGAATTGGACGACATTTTTAGACAGCTCCGTGATATGGGGACATTTGAAATCGTTCTTACAGGTGGGGAGTTATTTGTAAGGGATGATGCTGTTGATATTATAAAATTAGCGAGGAATTATGGATTTGATTTAATTATCTTCTCAAATGCAACACTCATATCCGAAGACATTGCGAGAGCGCTTGGTGAATGCTACGTGGGGATGTTTTCTACGAGCATTTATTCTATGGATGAAAAAATTCATGATGGAATTACAGGGATAAACGGCAGTTTACAAATGACGCTATCCGGGTTGTCACTTCTGAAAAAATTCAATATTCCGGATATTATGGCTTTTTGCCATAGGATGTGAAGTTCTTGTTATAATGCTCCTTAGCGGATATTTTTATGCGGGAGAAGATCTGACAACCTTTCTGATTGTGGGCATTGCTCTGGATTTGATTTTTGTGGTCATAGGTTCTTTGCTCTGGAAGCATTCTAACAGGATTGATCCGGTATCAAAGAAAAACAAGCTCAAATTCTTCCTTTGGAACCAAATGGGCTTTATTGTTGCTGTTATTGCGTTCCTTCCTTTAATCATCATATTATTGAAAGACAAGAAACTTGAAGCAAAAACCAAAAAACTTGTTACAATTATAGCAGCTATAGCCCTTGTAATAGCGGGACTATTTTCCTTCGATTTCAACTCTGTTTCGTCGGAAGAGCTGACTGCAGCTGAAGAGCATGCGGTGGTAGAAAACAACGGGATTGTATACTGGACTCGATTTAGACAATCTTATCATTATAATGTGGACTGTCATACGCTTTCCAGATCCTCGGTGATTCACGAAGGAACTATTGATGAATCCTATGAGGCGCATAGAACAGATCCATGTGACTTTTGTGTAAAAGATGGAAGTATAGATTAGAGTTAATAAAAAGGGCTGTCTTAAGGGTCGGTAAGCCGATCAAAAGACAGCCCTTTTAGTATCTTAGTATTCTACAGAAGGTGTCCAGTATTTATTATTGTAAATATCGGTCAAACGGTAGGTAACCTTGCAGTGATGATCTCCAACACTGATATTGCCGATTGTCAATTCTCCGTCTACGATCATTTGCTCACCAAGATAATAATTGTTAATGAACTCGCCGTCATATGTGTAATAATCGCACAAAAAGTCAATCTTGTCTCCCTGTTTAATTTCGATGAGTCCCTTCGCAATTGTTTCGGTGACGGTTTCATCATAATTGATTTGCGCTCCCGTAACAATCCCATAGGGGTTTTCATTGTTAAACACTAGAATTATATTCACAAGCTCACCATTTAATAGTGCAGGAACTCTGCCTGTGATGGTGTATTGTTCATCTTTACGATCATCTGAAATCATATAATAGGCAACTACGTGCTCATTGATTGACAGCCATGTGCCGTCATAGTCAATTAATAAATCTCCGTCATCGTCGAATTCATATACATTATCCAGACCAAGATCGATATATCCTTCTCCATCGTCAAAGAAAACATTGAGCTCAACTTCCTGGACTAAATCCCAGTTTTCATTGGTCATTAAAAGTACATATCCGCCGTTTTTTTCTGAGAGAACAATGTCGTTTGCATTAAGATAATTATTCTCATAGTATTTCTGCATATCGGAAATCTTTTCCGGATCAAACCATGTTGAGGCAACATCTCCCAGCAAACCTGTTATACTGCTAAAGTCCCCTCCGCCAAGGAATGAACCTAATAGCGAACCAACAATGCCTGTGATGATCCTGAACCTAAAGCACTGCTTATTAGCGTACCAACAGCATTTTGTGCTGTGTCTGTTCCAAAAGCACTGCCAAGAAGAGAAGAAAGAGGATTACCAAAGCTATTGGATACGATCTGACCACGTGCCACGAGGTTTAAAAAACCCTTTACGCAAGAGCTGTATTCTTGGTTAATACCAATCTTTTCATATGTCTTAAGAGCTTTTTCAACGCTGTTGAGTTTGTTGTAAGGGAAGAAAATTGAAATACCATAAGCATTCGAAATATTGGTTGAGGTTCGATTATACTTAACACAAGAAAGAAGAGCATCTGCAAATTCTTCAGCTTCCTTTGTACCGATATTTTTCGCAAAATGAATTAAATCAATCTGGTTTATTTTTGATTGGGGCGCAAACTCACGCGTATGGCTGCGAGCATCGGATATCACTTTATACTCGTTGTTATCGATAAGCGTGGCAGACGCCTTTGAAAAGCTGCTGAAAGTTTTTGGAATAGTGCCTTTCATTTCAGCAAGGTCTATAAGAGAGCGCGTTGTTTTGTCCGAGGGGGAATTTTTATAGCTTACGATGAAGTCGTCTATAATATTTTTGCCGATATCCAATGAAGACATGGTGTTCGCAATCACTCTCTTTGAGACTGGAAAATTCATCATATTTGAGACTGGTAGGGCAAAATATTCAGAAATTTATGACTAAAAAAAATGCCTACACATCAGTGTAGACAAGAGGACACATATTGGGGATTAATTAATTGGATCCAGTTCCTCCAGGGGGGACTCATAGACCGCACTTACAATGCAGGCTTTTAGATATTCTTTTGTTATTGCGATAACTGTGGATTTGCTGCAAATGTAGAAAAAGCAGAGTGCATTGCAGAAAATTCCGATGAAAAATCACCCATTGAAGAATGCTGCTGTTTAGTTGAAACACCTGATGTGAAAACTATTGATGATTTAACTGAGTTTTTTGGCTGCTCAAGTAAAAAATTTGCGAAGACTCTAATATATAAGGCA
>JAQVZQ010000215.1 GCA_028708095.1 Dysgonamonadaceae bacterium | reverse complement strand
TTTCAAGTCTGATTTCAGCTTGTTTAAATTCAAGTTCTTTTATCTTTTTAATTCTGTCAGGTTCAAAACGTGAAGCTTCCAGCTCTATTTTTCTAAGATTGAATGTAGCAATTTCATTTTTCATCTTTGATTCTTGCTCATTCATACTGTTTTCTTGATTCACCTTTAACATCTCAAAGCTCGCAACTTGTCCCTCCAGATTTGTCTCTCTATCCACAATAAACTTCTTCACATCAGTAGGATCTAATTGTATAATAGAATCACCTTCATTCAGTATAGCACCATGTTCTAAAATACCTATAACCTTCATCTCGTAGAAGTTTCTTCCATATCTAGGCAATGTAAAAGCCTTAGAGTTTACCGCAGCAATCTCTCCTGTTTCCACAATACTATTTTTTCCTATCGGTCTGCCTTCCTTTTCTTTGCCAATGCGATTGCAAGAAACTTGACACAGTATTACAAGGAATAGGAATAACAGATGTAATTTATACTTTTTCATATTGATTCCTTTTCTACAACTTTGTCTTTTGTCTCCTCTTCAGCAAATGGCAAACCCAATGCAACTTCATCATTTTCATCTAGCCCCTTTGTGATAATCGTATAGTCAGAGTTGCTTGCTCCCACTTCCACTTCCACTTTATTATAGCCACTCCCCGATTTTTTGTACACAAAGTTTTTATCCCCTTCAATATTAATAGCTTCAATGGGAACGTAAAGAACATCATCTATTTGATCGATAATGAGTCGGCAACTAACGGTCAATCCTGGCAATAAATTTTTATTTGTTTCGTTAATAAGAATCTCTACTGGAAATACCTTTACCCTCGAATCCTTGCTTTTATTAACAGCAAGGTTGGCAACTGCATTTACATTTCCAGTGAAAATGCTATCTGAAAATGCATCAGGTTTAATTTCCACGTTCAATCCCTTGCTTATTTTTGCAATATCAACTTCGTTAACCTTTGCAGTAGCTTTCAGTGATGTCAAATCTGGTAACTGAATGAGTGGAAAACCAGACCAACACTGATCTCCAATCTGAAATTTGTTTCCACTGCTCCAGTTTAGGCTAATGATAGCAATTCCCGGAGATGGAGAAATTAAAAAGAGCTTCGATAGGGTTTCGTGTGCTTCGTTCAACCGCGACCTGTTTTGCTCTATTGCAAGGTTCTTTTGCTTTACTTCCTCTTTTTGAATTTTAATACGATTATCTATCTGTTCTTTTGCTCTTCCTAATGCTATTTCAGCTTTTTCGAGATTAAGTTGAATTGATTTTTTACTAATATCTGATTCATAAACAGCAGATTCAAATTTAATCTTAGAAATTTGATGCGACAAGCTCGATATTTCATAATCAGCATTCAACTCCTCTAAATCAGACTGGTGTTGAGCATTTAGTTTCTCCAATTCAGCAAGGCTTATTTCCAAACTACCTTCAGCTTCCACAATACCTTTGTTTACTTCAGATGGATCAAAAACTATCAGGGTATCTCCTTTGTTGACCTCCTCACCATCCTTCACTATTTGTGTAATCTTAAGATTGCCATATCTCCATGAAATCATAGGCGATGAAATATTGGTAGAATTCACTGCCTCAATCTCGCCTACTTCGTAGAGGTCTATGTAAAAAGTTCCTTTCACAACCTTGGTGTAAGGAACCTGCTGAACTTCTTTTTTGTTACATGCCCATAGGTTAAGTACACATATAAATAGGAGTACTCCCTTGTATAATTTTTTTAGATCATTGTTTTTCATATTCATCTATGAGGTGTATATTATAAATCTATTGTTTTGATTTAATTGAGTCTGACAATATTTTCCTGCTTTTTATTTGTGATTCTTTGGGTTTCGAGAGTGCAATTCTTTCATCCAAAAAGAGTCCACTTGTTACAACAGCATCTTTGGGAGAAGATTCCCCTAAAAGTATCTGTCGCATTTCAAAACCTTTTTGGTTTTCCACGTAAACCACCTTAATAGAATCTTGATCAAATATAGCAATCTGTGGTATTGTTAGCGTGTCTTTCACTTGTTTCAGCATAATAGAACAGGTAGCTGAAAAACCAGGTTCGGGTATCACTAAAGTACTATCAACAGATGCATCTATCTCAAAATATTTAACATTAGACCCCTCTTTTATTTCCTTTCCCACAGGCATTTTGCTAAGTATTTTCCCCCATGCAATATTATCTTCTAGTGCGTCAAATATATAGCTTACAGAGTCATTCACATTGATATATCGATAGTCTCTTTCAGAAGCAAAAATCTTCATTTTCATTTTGTCCATCTCCGGAATAGTAACGAGTGGCATACCATTCCACACCTGATCTCCAACAGCCAATTTATTATTCGTCATCGGATTGACTCCTCTTATTGCTAACCCTTTTTTAGTTGCCCTCAATTCCAATTCATCGAGATCTTTTTTCACAGACTCAACATTGTTGCTCAGACGTTGTATTTGAAGTTCTATTTTTTTTATTTCAGATTGTTGTATGATAGGCAAAGAGACAAGCCTTGCTTCTAACTTTCGTCGGGTAATGTCAACAATTTGAAGTTCCAGTTCTTTTATAAGTTTTTGATTTGGGGAATAGTATTCTAATCTGGAAGAGTCTAAATGTGCTATTTGAGTTTCAGCTTCATTGTTTTTAGCATCTGCTTCTAACAATGCAAATTGTAGACTTAAATTTGCTTTAGTTTTTACTATATTTGCTTGTGCACTCTCTAGATTAGTAAGTAGCTGGTCGTAGCGTGTTTGTAGTCCTTGATTTTCAATGGTGCATACAATATCACCTTCTTCTATCCAAGTGCCATCTTCAATAAGAAAAGCAACGGTACCTCCGCCTCTAGGACATACAATTGTAGTAGACTGCTCGGGTTCAGCATAACCATCAATAATAATAATATTTTCAAAGTTCTTACGTGTTACGGTATACGTTGAAATGTCTGTGTTCTTACCAGAACATGAAACAATTAAAAGCAACAAAATGGATAGTAGTACTCTTTGAAGTTTTATCACAATGCAATGTTTGTCTAATAATAATAGTATTGTGTTATGTATATATATTGCAAAACTATAATAAATTGTTTGATTATTCAACTAATTGCATTCTTTTCTCATCTAACTTTGCAGTAAATGTTAAAAACGTCTTAAGCGATGTTTACAGAGAACCACTTTGATCTCATGAAAACAGACTTCTGGTTTAGAACATAGTTCGAACGGCTTATAAAACCAGTTCGAATTGATCATTAAGCTGTTTTTATAAATTGAAAACATGAATAGCAAAAACCAATACACAAGCTTAACCGACTATTAAAGATAAATATATAGTAACTTTTATCATGTTATAAGGTTTTTTTGTACATTTACCAACTGTAAATTAGTTCGGTTTATTATAAAGAAAAAACAAAATACAATCAAAAAAATGAGAAAAGCCACTTTGTTTATCTTAACCCCAGTGCTTAGCCTGCTATTTCTATCGTCCATTAAGGCAGAGATTAAGCTTCCTGCCATAATATCGTCAAATATGGTTTTGCAGCGCAATACTACCATTGTACTTTGGGGCTGGACTAATGCAAATCAGAGAATCACGATTGACGCCTCTTGGTTAAAGTATGGAATGATGATTAAAGCTGATAACAATGGTGCTTGGCAAATTAAATTAAAAACAACCAATAGTAAAGAGCCTCAAACCATACATATTAAAAGTAAATCTTCAGATATTACATTAGAAAACATCCTATTTGGAGAGGTTTGGCTATGTTCAGGTCAATCTAATATGCAACAACCATTGAAGGGCTATAATGGACAACCTACATTTGGCTCTGCTATGGCAATTGCAAAATCGAATAATGCCAACTTACGTCTCTTTACTGTGGATAGGGTTGGTTCAAAAACACCATTAAAAGATATTGAGAAGTATACAGCTTGGCAACAGGCATCTCCCAATAGAGTTTCAGACTTTAGTGCCATTGCTTATTTCTTCGGTCAAAAACTTCAAGAAATTTTAGATTGCCCTGTCGGTATGATACATACTTCTTGGAGTGGTAGCTCAGTTCAGCCATGGATTAGTAACGAAGTAATGAGTTCTTATCAAAGTGTTAATCTGGATGATGTGGATATTACGAAAGGAACCAATAAAATTCCAACCGTATTGTTTAATTCAATGATTAATCCATTGATTCCCTACAATATAAAAGGTGCATTATGGTATCAAGGCGAATCAAATTATAAAGAACCTGAGACGTACAAAAAGCTTTTTCCAGCTATGGTTAAAGATTGGCGAACACGTTGGGGTATTGGTGATTTTCCATTTTATTATGTACAAATTGCTCCTTATATATATGGAGGTAACGATGAGTTTCAAACGGTTGAAAATACGGCTTTTATTCGAGAAGCGCAATTGCAATGTCTCGATTTGATTCCAAATTCGGGTATTGCCATTACAATGGATATTGGTGATAAAACATCTATACATCCTCCAAAAAAGGAGGAAGTAGCAGATAGATTACTATTTAATGCACTTAATCAAACATATGGATATAAGACAATCGATTATGCCTCTCCTATTTATGAATCGCTTGAGATAAAAGACGGTGGAATACTTCTCAAGTTTAGAAATGCCGAGTCTGGCTTATATTCATATGATGAATTAACGGGATTCGAAATTGCAGGAGATGATAAAATATTTTATACAGCCACTGCCGAAATTAAGGAACGAAGGAATGTATTTGTTGTAAGTGATAAGGTGCCAAATCCTGTTGCGGTTAGGTATGCATGGCGAAATTGGATAAATGGAACGCTTTTCGGTGCCAATCTTTTACCTGCTTCATCTTTCAGAACAGATGAATGGGATGATGCTACACTTGTTGAGAAATAATTTATTGCAAGAGAAGCTAAGTTTGTAAGATATTACATGTAACTTAACAAGCAGGCTAATTCCTTTTCAAATAATATGAACCACAATTAACAAGTTGTTATTACCTTTGTCTTTTACTTTCTTTCATCTCTTATACAATTTAAAAGAGAGTAGAAACAACATAACCATAATATTTTTAAAATGAATGACTTAGAAAAGTATTTCAACAAAAATGATGATAGATTAATTGACAAGTGGTCACATTACTTTGATGTATATGATTTGTTTTTCAATAAATATAGAAATAAGGAAATTGTAATTCTTGAAATTGGTGTTTTTCAAGGAGGAAGTCTTCAAATGTGGAAAAACTATTTTGGTCCAAAGGCTAAAATATTCGGCATAGACATTAATCCAAATTGTAAAAAGCTGGAAGAAGAGAACATAGAAATTTTCATTGGTTCGCAATCAGACCGCACCTTTCTGAAGAAAGTTAAAGAGCAAATACCCCCTATCGATATTCTAATAGATGATGGAGGTCACACAATGAAACAGCAGATTGTTTCGTTTGAAGAATTATTTGATCACGTTAAAGAAACAGGTATATATCTGTGTGAAGACACACACACTTCCTATCAAATAATGTACGGTGGAGGACATCGAAGAAGAG
This sequence comes from Dysgonamonadaceae bacterium, assembly GCA_028708095.1. Lineage (GTDB taxonomy): Bacteria > Bacteroidota > Bacteroidia > Bacteroidales > Dysgonomonadaceae > UBA2632. The sequence continues at coordinate 570 of JAQVZQ010000215.1, read as the reverse complement.
GTACCTTTATTGAATACAGTAAAAACTTCATCGATTATTTAAATGCTTATTTTTCTGAGCAATCATCTTTGAAGGTCAATAACTTCACCCGAAGTGTTAAGGCTGTTCATTATTATGATAGCATCGTAGTAATAGAAAAAGAGTCGAGAGAGAAACCAACAAGACATACTACGGGGAATGCAACCATTTCAAATTATACTCAAGAACCAACTGGTTTTAAAATGACGAAATGGAAAATTAAAAGAGCAATTTTAAAAGCTATCAACAAAGTATTGCGTTTCTACAGAATGGGGAGTTTTATATGGAGGTAGTCCTCCTGCATTTTTTAATAACCATAACTTATAATACAATTGTACAGTAGTGAAGAACATAAAATATATGACTTACGAAAACCTTTCAAATAATCGCTTCAAAAAATAGATGCTCCAACAATGTACTAAATTGACATAAACATATTATATTTGTAGAAAGAAACTTAACTATAAATATTGAAAATATGGGAAAAGTATTAATTATAGGAGCTGGAGGCGTAGGAACAGTAGTTGCGAACAAAGTTGCACAAAACAAAGA
>JAQVZQ010000214.1 GCA_028708095.1 Dysgonamonadaceae bacterium | reverse complement strand
AAAGCCATAGTTCTGTTGAACTATGACTTCCAATAAGTATATAATATATGTACGAAAATATTATTTCACATCACCAATATTTTCGTCTTCCTTAGTTTCATCACTACTTACTTTTTCACTCTCACTTGTTTCGTTTTCGTTTTCGTGAATAAATATTTCTTTATTACTCCCCCCCTTAAAAGGTTTGTCTAGCAACTCAGCATTATCAACTTCTTTCGGAGTTTGTTTCAACAATTCTTGAGCACGTGACACCCATGGTCGTTTCCCAAAAATTACTTCCAAATCAGCTGCGAAAATAATTTCCTTTTCTAACAATATCTCTGCCAACTTACGATGTCCTTCAGCATTTTCGCTTAATATCTCTTTTGCTCTATCATATTGCTCCGCAATAATTTTCTTCACTTCAGAGTCAATTATTTTAGCCGTTTCTTCGCTATATGGTTTAGAGAAGCTATATTCTTGACCCGTTGAATCATAGTAACAAAGATTAGGCAATTTATCGCTCATTCCCAAATAAGACACCATCGCATTAGATTGCTTTGTTACTCTTTCCAAATCGTTCATTGCTCCCGAAGATATTTCTCCAATAAATAGTTCTTCAGCAGCACGTCCACCTAAAATGGCACACATTTCGTCCAACATCTGGCTTTTTGTTGTTATTTGTCGTTCCTCAGGTAAATACCAAGCAGCACCCAATGCTTTTCCTCTCGGAATAATAGTTACTTTCACCAATGGATCAGCATGTTCAAGCATCCAACTGAGTGTTGCATGACCAGCCTCATGGATAGCGATTGATTTCTTCTCGTCTAAAGTTATAATCTTATTCCTCTTCTCTAACCCTCCAACAATTCTATCAACAGCATTCATAAAGTCAATGTCTTGAACAAACTTCTTTTTCTCGCGAGCAGCAATTAATGCAGCTTCATTACAAACATTGGCAATATCGGCTCCTGAGAAACCAGGGGTTTGTCGTGCCAAAAAATCTGCATTAACTGATTCGTCAATTTTAACAGGACGCAAGTGAACCTTGAAAATCTCTTTTCTGTCATTCAAATCAGGAAGATCTACATGTATTTGTCTATCAAATCTACCTGCTCTAAGCAATGCTTTATCCAGAATATCTGCACGGTTAGTAGCTGCCAATATTATTACACCACTGTTAGAACCAAAACCGTCCATCTCGGTAAGAAGTTGATTAAGAGTATTCTCTCGCTCATCATTCGAACCCATATTTACATTCTTGCCACGAGCCCGACCAACAGCATCAATCTCATCTATAAATATTATACTAGGAGCTTTTTCTTTAGCTTGTTTAAAAAGATCACGCACACGAGACGCTCCCACGCCAACAAACATTTCCACAAAATCAGAACCAGATATTGAGAAAAAAGGAACATCAGCTTCTCCTGCAACAGCCTTTGCTAATAGTGTTTTACCAGTACCAGGAGGTCCTACTAATAGTGCACCCTTCGGAATCTTACCTCCCAAATTAGTGTATTTTGTAGGATGTCTCAAGAATTCCACCACTTCTTCAATTTCTTGTTTTGCCTCTGAAAGACCAGCAACATCTTTAAATGTAACTTTAACAGCAGCTTCACGGTCAAAAAGTTGCGCTTTAGATTTGCCTACATTAAATACACCACCCGCACCGCCACCTGCTCCCGAAGCCATTCTTCTAATAAAAAACACCCAAATTGCAATAAGAAGAATGAATGGTGCAAATCCTAATAATATCCCGCTAATTGCGGACGATGAATCAAAAGAAGCTTTAAAGTCATAACCTTTCTCATCCTTAACCTTGTCTAAAAACTCTGCAACATAATCAGCCGACGAAATTTTGACAACAATTTTGGGATTAGATTTTACTTTATCTGCGTTATCTTCAAAGATATGACGAACAGAACTTTCTCTAACGAGAGCTTCTGCGATATCTTTTTTACTATATATAACTACCTCTTCAATACGATCTTCATTTACATACTCTTGAAACTCTGACCAAGAGACCTCTTTAGTAGAAACATCTCCGCCAAAAAAGAACATACCTAAAAGGCCTATTATTATAATAGAATAAATCCAGTAAGGATTAAAAGGAGTTTTTGGTTTTTTGTCACCCATAATCGGGCTGAATTTTTTTTTATTTAGGTTGTTTTTATCCATTATTCTTTATTAAATACAACATCTTGACCTATTGATATAGTGTAACAATTTATTGTAAAATTAGTTTTTAATATTCAGAGGGAATTTGTATTGTTTTGGCATCTGACCATAAATGATCTATATTGTAATAACTTCTAAGTTCAGGCAAAAAGACATGTACTATAATATCACCATAATCTATTCCAATCCATTCCGCAAGCTGTTGACCCTGAACCCTTATTGGACTTTCATTTATTTTTGTTTTAACAAAGTGTTCTACCGAATCGGCTATAGCAGCAACCTGCGTTGGAGTGTTTCCTTCGCAAATCACAAAATAATCGCATATCACACCACTAATACCTTTTAAATTAATTGAAGTTATATTCTTACCTTTTTTTTCTTTAATCCCGTCTATTATACTATCTAGTAATTGATTTTTTTCTTTCATTCGTTAATATTAAAATTGAGATATAAATGATTAAACTTAATCTAATCTCTGCATTCCTAAAAATATTTAGTAAATATAGCAATTATATCAATTGATAAGAACAAAAACAATGCCAAAAATTGCTACAGCTCATAAAAACAAGAAAGTGTTTAAAAACAACTCATGTTATTCACCTTGATATTTAAATCAGGCTTTCATGAAAGATTGTTTTTAAACACCTTCTCTAAAGATGTAAGATGTTAAGCATTAGCTTAAATGCTTATAGTGTTTTTAGTTCAAAGTCCTTCCAAAGCACTTTAATATGAACACCATCATGTATTTGTAAAGCAATGCGTCCTTGCCCTTTACCTATTTTTTCGTCAGTAAGGTCTACCATTTCTTCACCATTCAACCATGTTTTAACGTTGTCTCCTTCAACACGGATGCGTAAATTATTCCAATCACCTTCTTTTAGAATTTTTTGTTGCTCATCTGTAATTTCAGCAATCCATCCACGTCCATATGATTCGTATATGCCACCCGTTCCGTGTCCCATTGGGGCCACTTCTACTTGCCAACCATTTACTTTTACTTCTGGCTCAATGAAAGAACGGATAAATACACCTGAATTTCCGTCAGCTTCTTGTTTAAAGTTAACCGAAAAATCAAAATTGTCATAATAATCACGAGTCGCTAGATACCCATACTCTCTGTCTGGACCACTTTCGCAAATCAACATACCATCTTCAACATACCATTTTTCTGTGCCATAAGCTTCCCAACCTGTAAGGTCTTCACCATTGAACAATTTCACCTCTCCAGTTTTGCGCGGAAGTTCTTTTATCTTCATATTTCTAAACCACGCTGCAGATCCATGATCTTGTAAACAAATTAGTCCTTTTTTAGCTAACCCATATTCAGGAGCATTTGCCCATTTGCCGCTATTTTTTCGAGCATGCCAATCATCAGTCCATGCTTCAAACTCAATCACTTTTTCACCATTAAGCCAATGTTCTACATGTCCGTTATCAAAAACAATCTTCGATGTATTCCATTCGCCTGCAGGTTTAATATTTGTTTTCTCTTTGTCAGTAGTATACATCGCATAATCTGCTGCAGTTTTTTGCCAATCTTCCAATGGATTAGGAAATCCTTCGTCATCAATTAATTGATACTCTGGTGCTGTAAGATAAGGAACTTTAAATTTAGGGTTTTCCACTACGTGATATAAAACTCCGCTATTTCCTTCTTCTGCAATTTTCCAATCCCAAACAAGTTCAAAATTCTCATATTGTTTTTTAGTTACAATGTATCCACTTGCATCACCGCCGCCACCTTTTGCTTGAATAGTTCCATCTTCAACAAACCAAGGTCCTGTGAGTTCTGTGCCATTGTAATCGCGCCAATTGTCTAATGTTGTTCCATCAAACAAGAGTTCCCAACCATCTGATTCTTCAGCTTTAGTAAGCTGGTTGTGTGAGGTTTTCTCAACACATGATGTAAGAGCAAAAGCTCCAATACATGCCATTAAAAGTAAGTTTTTAATTTTCATTGTTTTTATATTAAGCTTTTATGAATATATATTACACAAAGATATTGAATATTTAAGAATTAACTGCGATATTTGCAACTAAATATATATAGAATGTGTTTATTGCATGAGTTTAAAGGTCTATAACACAATAGTTAGTCTATACTAGAAATAGGTAAACACTGCCTTATTCTTGTTTTTGAAATAGTCATTCTCTTAATGTAAACTCCTTAATTTCAAGAACATCGAAAGCATTGTCCTTGTCCTATTCTTATTAAAGGCTTAAAAACAAGGGGTTTTCTGGTAGACAGTTATATTGTTATTTGACTCACTCTATGTCATAAAATTAATCATGTAACCTCTTAAGCTAAAATAAATTGTCTCTATATTATTAAAAAGGGAGTAAGGGTAAAATATATCGAAAATAAATTGATTTGAAAGTTATAAATTTAAAAGAAGAATCGCCACAAAAAGGAATGGTGGCTACATTAGGATTTTTTGATGGTGTTCATTTAGGTCATCGTCACTTGATTAAACAGGTAGTGAGCGAAGCAAAAAGAATAGGGCAAGAATCGGCAGTGATTACTTTTCCTATTCATCCACGGAAAGTACTTGATAAAGATTATCAACCTCCATTGTTGTGTGGATTGGATGAGAAGGTAACCCAACTGGCAACCACAGAAATAGACAACTGCATTATGTTGGATTTCACTCGCGATATTTCACAGTTAAGTGCAAAGGACTTTATTCAACAAATACTGAAAGATAAAATTGGAATCAAAACTTTATTTGTCGGATATGATCATCGTTTTGGGAAAAACAGAGAAGAGGAATTTGAAGATTATTGCAAATATGGTGCCGAAGTTGGTATTAATATGATAAAAGCTACAGCATTTCAATTTGGCAAAGAAACAGTTAGCTCTTCACAAATCAGATACCTGCTTGCACAAGGTGATATATCATTGGCAAATACATTTCTCTCATACAACTATACAATCACAGGTAAAATAGTTGAAGGGTATCAAGTGGGACGACGTATTGGTTTCCCAACAGCAAACATTAAGATTTGGGAACGTTATAAAGTAATCCCGACTGATGGAGTGTATGCTGTTAGGGTGCATATAGAAAACAGCATTCATGAAGGGATGCTCTACATTGGCAACAGACCAACTTTGCATGATGATTATCAAACAAGTGTCGAAGTCAATATTTTTGACTTTGATGAGGATTTATACAACAAAACCCTAACAGTAGAGTTTGTCTCCTTTGTTCGTCCCGACATAAAGTTTAATGGAGTTGAACCTCTCATTGCACAAATTAATAAAGATAAAATCAAAGTAAGAGAAAAGCTAAAAGGATATGATACTAAGCGTGAAAAAGATTCTTAGAAGATGTTTTTTTATTACCTTTAGTTTTTCTGAAATATTAAACCTTTAGCATCCTGACAAGTTTTAGCAAACGGAACTATATGACTATCTCATTGTTGTATTTATGTATATGAACTAAGTAAAACAACATAAACAATAAATATTATGGAATATCAAAAATTAAATAATGGAGTAGAAATACCTGTAGTTGGTTTAGGCGTTTTCCGCATGGAAGATGAAAAAGAAGCATACAATTCAGTTCGAAAAGCAATTGATTTAGGTTACCGTCATATTGACACGGCAATGATATACGAAAACGAAGAACCCGTTGGACGAGCTATCCGCGAAAGTGGCGTTGCCCGCGAGGACATATTTCTAACAACCAAACTGTGGAATGATGATATTGCTGAAGGGAACGAACAAAAAGCATTTGAAACAAGTCTCAAAAAACTTGGACTGGATTATGTTGATTTGTACTTAGTGCATTGGCCTATAAAAGACAAATATGTTTCTGTTTGGAAGCAAATGGAAAAATTTGCACAATCGGGTAAAGCACGCACTGTGGGCGTAAGCAACTATACAGAGAAACAGCTAAAAGAGATAATCGATCTTGGTTCACTCCTACCTGCCGTAAATCAAATTGAACTCCATTCGTATTTGTCACTAAAGCCCTT
>JAQVZQ010000013.1 GCA_028708095.1 Dysgonamonadaceae bacterium | reverse complement strand
CTGATTCCCAGAAATCATCCAATGTACCTTCGAAAAATGAATCTGGAAGGAAACGATTTATTTTAACATCGTTCATTTCAATCGGGTAACCAGATTCACGTGCAAGTATCAATATCTTACGTGCTACATCCACTCCGCTCAAGTCGATGCGGGGATCTGGTTCTGAGTAATCTTTCTCTTTTGCCAATTGTATGGTTTTGCTAAGAGGAGTTTCAGCAGATAGCACATTAAATATGTAGTTAAGTGTTCCAGATAGAACGGCTTCTATTTTTAATATCTTGTCACCTGAATCAATTAAATCATTTAGCGTGTTTATAATTGGCAATCCTGCACCCACATTGGTCTCAAATAAAAACTTTACACCTTTCTTCTTAGCTATTCTTTTTAGTTCTTGATAGCTTTGGAAGTCGGAAGAAGCTGCAATTTTATTTGCTGCTACTATCGATACATTCGATTGCAGAATTTCCTTATATATCGAGATAACATCTTCGGAAGCGGTGCAATCTACAAAAACAGAGTTATATATATTCATCTCGTTAATTCGACTGACAAAACCCTGCAATGATGAGGCTTCCTTTGAGTTGTTAAGCGCATCTTTAAAGTTGTCAATATCGATGCCGTCTCTATCAAAAGCCATTTTACGCGAATTGGCCACACCAACCAATTTTATTTTAAGGTGCTTTTCTTCCTTCAGTTTTTGTTGTTGTCTACTTAATTGTTGCAAAAGATTCCCTCCAACTGTACCTACACCCATCAGAAAAACGTTAAGTTCAACATTTTCAGAAAGAAAAAACGATTCATGCACAACGTTAAGCGTTTTGCGGAGTTCCTCTTTTCTCACTACCCAAGAGATATTGAGTTCCGATGCACCCTGCGCGATAGCAATTATATTAATACCGTTTTTCCCAATAGTTGAGAATAGTTTCCCAGCAATACCAGTAGTACGTTTCATATTTTCACCCACAATGGCTACAATGGCTAGGTCGCTCTCTTTTTCAACTAGATTTATTTGTCCTTTGGTTATTTCTCGTTGAAATTCGTATTCAATGCTTTCAATTGCCCGTTTGCAATCTTTTTCATCAATCGCCACACTTATTGAGTTTTCCGACGATGCCTGTGAGATAAGAATAATATTTACATTTTCTTTGGCCAATGCAGTAAACAAACGCATCGAAATTCCTGTAACGCCAACCATCCCTGTACCATGCAATGTCAACAAAGTAATATTAGAAATGGATGACACTCCTTTTATAATTCGTTCTTTCCCATTTTCTGATTCCTTTGAGATTGTGGTGCCCTGACCGTTAGGATCCATTATGTTTTTGATATGTATCGGAATCCCCTTTTGATAGACAGGCGATATGGTAGGAGGATAAATTACTTTTGCGCCAAAATGCGATAACTCCATTGCTTCCGAATAGCTCAATTCTGGAATAGTATATGCTTTGCGTATTACAGATGGATCAGCTGTCATAAATCCATTGACATCGGTCCATATTTCGAGCAACTCTACATTGAGTGCTGCCGAAATAATAGCTGCAGTATAATCAGACCCCCCTCTTCCAAGGGTGGTGTATTCACCTTTTTGGTTTTTTGAAATGAAACCTGGAACAACTGCCACACCACTGAAATCAGAAAATGCTTTTGTTATATTCTGGGCAGTAGTTTCAAAATCCACAATCGCATTCCCGAAATTACTGTCAGTTCGTATCAGTTCTGACATATCTATACGTTGTTTGCCAATGTATTGTGCCACAATGTACGATGAAATACGTTCACCTATTCCTTCAATTCTATCAAGGGTTTTTGCTGTTAACTCTCGTACTAAAGCAATACCAGTGAGAATTTGTTCCAATTCATTAAGTAGTTCGTCAATAATAACTCTAATAGAAGTTGGGTCTTGAAAAAGTTCTTCTATGATAGCATAATGTGTTTGTTTGATGCGATTTAATTGGTCATAAAAAGGGGTTGTGCCAGTCGAAGCAATATGGGCTACTGATAATAATTCATCAGTAACTCCATGCAATGCTGAAACAACTACAATAGTGTCAGTCTTTTGACTTAGCACTATGTCTTTTACTTTCTTAATGTTTTCGGCTGTACCAACCGATGTGCCACCAAACTTTAGAACCTTCATATTCGAGTTATTAAAAAGGATTGACTCCTCAACAAATGTATTTTTTTGAAAATATGCTATTAAGAAATACGCTTGCTATATCATCTTCATAACACCAAACCTTTATACTGTTTACTAATAAAACATAGCGTAGCTCAATAACATATAAAGCAAAAGTAATAATTTAATTCCTGTTTCATATGTATATTTTCAAAAAAAGCTATTCCATATTATATATGATACATCCATCTTTACTTTCAAAATGCTAAACCAAACTGTATTTACTATCTTTTTTTAAGTTTAATCTCAGTTTATTTATCAATAAGATAATTTGAATGTCACCCTCATCTTTGCGGAGTTTTGGTTGATGAGTAATGCTAGGAGCCATATCAATGTGAGCACGAGGGGAGTGATTAATAGAGAACTGATGATGGGGAATAACAAGAAAATGCATGCAATGAAAAGCAGCAAGTAATAGGGGTAAAAGTAAGCAGTGAAGAGTAAACAGGGAGGGTGTGAATCAGGCATTTGTTACGTGATTTATCGGGTCTTGATGGAATAGGCAATCAATTTATTCTTTAATAATGGTTCAAACATTGATTATTGCAAAGAAGACCTTTATGCGTGCGATCGGTGTTAAGCATTGATAAACTAAATGAAAGAAGATTGAGCAGGAGCTCCATTGCCCCAAAATTGCAAATGTCCTCAAGCTACAATGTCTAACTTTAGAATAACAATGAGAAAATAAAGCATTTCTTATTTTGAAATGGAAGTGCTATTATTACCTATAGTCCTCTTTTTCTTTCTTTGAAAGAAGCGGAATTTAAACAAGTCTTTAAATCTTTTTGCTTCTTTGTTTATTACAACACCTGCACCTTGTGTAGTTGGAGCAAGTTTATAGTAACGCTCATTGGCTTTATTAAATGCACGCAACATAAGCCAATTGGTTAAATCATACTCAAGTTCAAACTCACCTATAAAAGATTGTTGATCATCATAGAGTTGTGCATCACCATAACTTAAATTTGTTGAAACACGTAATTTATCATCAAACAGACGCGTAGATACGTCAACTCCCATCCGCACATCATCAAATGATCCGTTCTGACTTTTGAGGTTAGTGCTGATGCTCCAGTTCTCATTAAGTGCGCTAGCAAATAACGCATCTAAACCTTTGGACAATGCATTTGCAGCCAAATTGGTAAACATATCATTCCCAAAATTTAAGTCAGGGTTACTTGATGCACCGTAAAAACTATTGGTTGTAACCAGATAGGCAAATTGACGAATACGTGCTTCCTCTGTACTGATTAAACTTTCTACTTTTCGTTGCACATCCTGTGATGCTTCTGGTAATTCAATATCATAATACAGTTCCATGGCATCCAAGTCACCTCGAATTTCTAACAGTGCGTTTACAGGAACCCTTGTATTAGAAACATTGGTGTCGTGTGAAAAGCTTTCGCTCAGAGTTGCCAAATCAGCTTTTACCTGATGATAAGCAGTTATATTAAATTGTGTACGAAGTGGATCGCCCATAAAGCTGAGTTTGCTCCCTTCTTTCACTTTAAAGTTAATTTTTTTAAGCCCTTGTAAATTATGACTTGCTTCACCGTCTTCAGCAACATATTCACCATAAATTCTTACCTGTGGATCTGATTTTGAATTAAAGTTAACATTGAGCTCTCCAGTTCCACTAATTGCAATGGCATCCCCCGTTCTAGGATTATATTGTACGCCTAAATCCAAATCAGGATCTAAGTTTATTGTCACCCTCATATCTATAAGCATATCACTTGAAGATGCACTTGGCAAAATTGATTTTCCTTCATCTCTTTTCTTTAAAAAAGAAAGAGAGTCTACCTCATTGGGGGTGTTAATATAAATCACCCCTTTATATTCTGTTGCGGTAGCAGTTTGAGGCAATTCTATTTTCACTTTCGACTTGCTTCCATTACTTAAGTCTGCAGTGCCGAATATCCCAGTCTGTGAACCATTGATGCTGATATCTCCATTGAGTTTAAGGGTCCCATGAGCCATCAAGTCGGTGCGGTCTGGATTGTTTAACAACATGAAATCATCTAAAGTTATTTTGGCTTTATAATCTAATCGACCAAAATTACTGTGGTTTAAAACTAATCCAATTTTCGCAGAATTACCATTGTCATCTAAAATAAGTAAGTCCTTAAATCCAACATTATCCCTATTCACTCTTATAGTATCAGAAATACGATATTCTACATTAGTATAATCCACTTTTAGAAGCCCCTCATCTATACCTAGCCAGCCTTCAATAATAGGTTCGGACGTTTTCCCTGAGACATCGATCTTTGAACTTATGGTTCCCTCCAATTTGCTGAAAGTAGCAATTGCAAATGGCTGAACCCACCTTAGTGGTAGTTGATTAATGATCATATCGATATCCATTTCTTTGCCTTCACTTGTAGGAATAAATCCTGTGACACTCAGATTGCGGACATCATCTCTTTTTATATAAACATCTAGTTTTAGTCCGTCCTCAAGTGGATTATAAAGACTTTCGACATACAAAGTACCAATTGTATCTTTGTCAGTTCTAATGTTTGATATATTAAAATGATCGGTGTGAACAATGGGATCTTTCAATGCTTGACGGACAACCAAATCGCCATCAATTGTTCCTTGAATATTTTTTATGTTAAATGCAGTAAGTATATTTGCCAATTCAGCAGAGTCAAAGAATACCCTTACACTGTCTTCTATGTTTTTAGAGGCTATACCATCTATACCGAATTGCTGGCTGCCTGAATGCATAATTCCAAAATCTCTTATTTCGATATATTCTTTGGTGTGCTTAACAGTACCCTCCATTATATGCACCTCCTTATTGTTGAACAATATGGTGGCTGGATGGATGAGAATATTGGTCATCAAATCATCACTTGTTTCTTTGTTAAATCCAATTGAAGCACGCAACTCTCCGTTTGTCTTTATGACATTATTGTTCATGTCAAAGAACAAGGAGTTTATAACTGAATCTGAGGCTGCATGGGTGTTCAACTTTCCATTAATGTAGCCATCGTCTTGAACTAAGTAAGTGTTAGCATTTAGATCGATGCCATTTTGTTCTCCTATTTTCAAGTCAACTTTAGTTTGACGAATATCATTTGTACCAAACATTAATCGAGGTACCATTACATTGACATTGCTCTGCTGTTCAGGCATATTTATTTGCCCTGTAATTGTTCCTTCTTCGATATTGTAAAACGGCAGAGAAAGTGCAAACGATAGGTCTTCAGTGTTTTTGAGTCTCAATACAAATTTAAAATCATTTTTGAAGTCAGTCTCTGCTAATTGCTCTCCCAACAATGAAGGTAAATGTGGTTGCATCAATTGTTTAAACTCCTGCGCAATGGTGCTGAAATAATAATCACCCTTTATCTCAGCCTCTAAAAAAGAAGTAAAAAGGTTGATTACTTTTTCATTATCTTCAACCAACGATTGCAGATAAATAGGGCCTGGGTTATAAATAAAACTTTCTTCGGATAATGAGGTATTATCAATAACAAGATTGCCAACCAAATCGTCAATAGAAGATCCTGTAAAGTGTCCATCTATTTCAGCTGTGAGCATTGCATTTTGCCAACCCTCTTGTGTGTAGAATGGCTCTAACGTGAGTTTGTCAATTACTCCTTGCACAGTAATATCCATACCATTCGCACCTAACAGTTTTGCATGAATATCAAATTTATTATCGGATGTATCTGTATTTATATTAGCCTCTATGTTATTATCACTATAGCTTCCGGTAAAATTTATATTTTTAAAGTTGAACTCATTGTATACCAACGAAGATAAATTACCATCAGCTACTACGCTTAAAGGTTTATTGCTTGATTGAACTACTTTAGCATTAATGGTGGCAGAAACTAAATCGAGCCCTACACTCTCACCTAAAATCATTGCCGTATTAAGATTATTTGTAACCAATCGACCATCAAAGGAATAGTTGCTAAAGGTAGTATCTATTGCTCCAAATCCAGATATCCTCACTGACCCAGGTTCAGTATTAACTTGCCCTTGGATGTTTAAACGTTTCAATGACCCATTTGCAGTTAATCTCAAATTCATATTACCCAAAGCTTTCACCTGATCAGGTAACTCTGTTTTGTCATTTCCTATTTTAATAAACGCATCCAAATCAGATTGAGTTGTTCTTAATTCCTTTATATTTAGCGATACATCGGCATCACCATACTGCGAATAATCAGCAATCTTACCATCTATATTTATTTTTGTAGTAGTTCCGTACTCCACTAACAGTGTATTAATATCAACTTGTGGTAGTTTCCCTTTCAGGTCAGCATCAATAGAAAAAGGTTTGTTTAAGTGAGAAAAGCGTGGTGAGAATATAGCTATATCAGCCGGATTCATATCTTCAGACTTAGCATTGATTGCAAATTCTTTTGTTTCTAAATCATACACAATATCAGATGCTTTTATCTGTGATGAGTTTAAATTCACCTTCAACTTGTTACTCATTAATCTTGATCCTTCTGATCTAATTTTTATGTTTAACTTGTCAATAGTAAAACCAGAATGCTCCCAAAGACTTAATGATTTAATTGTTACATCAAGTTTCTCCATATCGATGGAAGGAGCGTTTATATTTGCATTTAGGTTATACACATCGATATGACTTGCATTAAAAGCACTGGGAGTTTGAGGCTCGGAATTAATATGGTAATGCCCAATTCCATTTTTCAACCGTATTCTATCAAAACGTAAAAGCAATGGGGTGGAATCTGGATCTTTAGGTTTAGGGTCGTCACTCGCAAAAGCATCAATAATGAATTGAAAATTAAACGTTGTGTCAGGAGTTTCACGATAAACATTTGCAGTGAAATCTTCTAAGCTTGCTGAATAGAATTGAAGTTTATTCTTAAGTAATCCAAAAGGATTGAACTGAACATCAATTTTACGTGCATAAAGCAAAGTATCTTGTTTTTGATCTTCAATATATACCTCCCCCAATTGCACACTATTCAATAGCTTTAGATTGATCTTTCCTATTCTAACTTCGGTATTTACAATTGGTTTAATTTTGCTTAATGCAAAATCAGTTGCCTTTCTTTGCACGGCTGGGATACTCAATGTTATAAATAGTAAGATATTAATCAACACTATCAATACAACGATAATTGCAAATATTCTAAGGATTTTTGATAGGATATGAATCATATGATATTATCAACAGCTTTAACCGTGCAATAATACAAAAAAAAGATGTTACTATGCACCATACAACATGTATTTAACGATTAAAAATAGATAAACAATCTATTTAGTCTTTTTCCATAACAGCGAGCTATCACCATAACTCAAAAAACGGTAGTTATTGTGCATTGCAAAATCATAAATCCTCATCCAGTCTTTACCTACAAAAGCAGAAACCAACAACAACAAAGTACTTTGAGGTTGATGGAAATTTGTAAGCAAACCATCTACAAATTTGAATTCGTATCCTGGAGCAATTATAATTTTAGTTGATGCGACCAATACACTTAATTTTTTCTCTTCCATATATTCAAGAATACCAGCCAGTGACTCCTTGGGTGTAAATATGTTATTCTCTGAATCATATGGTTCCCATTGTTCAACAATTAAATTATCGAATGGAGCTATTCCTCTTCTCAAAATCTTAACACCTAAATAATACAAACTTTCAATTGTGCGCAAAGAAGTTGTACCTATCGCGACAAGCTCATTTTCATTCCTCAACATTTTCTCGATTGTATCTCGTTGAACAGAGATAAGTTCAGTATGCATTTCGTGATCTCCTATTTTATCTTCCTTGACAGGCCTGAAAGTACCAGCACCAACATGCAAAGTTACTTCTGAAAGTATGATATTTTTCTCTTTTATAGACTCCATCACATCGTTGGTGAAATGCAACCCTGCAGTTGGAGCAGCTACCGACCCTTCAACTTGTGAATAAACAGTTTGATAGGTTTGCTCATCACTCTCTTCCGTCGGTCTATTTAGATAAGGTGGAATTGGCAGATTGCCTGCTCTTTCAAGGATATCTGAAAATGTATAATCTGGATTGTTCCAACTAAACTCTACTTCATACTCTTGATTGTGTACCGCAGTCTTTTTAGCGACTAAAATTAAAACCTCACCGTCTACAGGTATTTCTAAAGTCAACCCTTCTTGTTTCCATCGCTTTGCATTGCCCACCATGCATGTCCACACTGTAGCCTTGGTTTGCGCAAAGCTAACTGCATATTCTTTTGGTTCGTAAGGTGATAAACAAAACACTTCAATCGTAGCTCCAGTAGGCTTTTTAAATAATATTCTTGCATGAATAACACGGGTGTTATTGAAAATGACTAAACACCCTGAAGGAAGCTGTTCAGGTAGCTCATAAAAGTTTTTTGATTGAATATTTCCATTGCGATAGCACAACAATTTTGATTGATCACGCTCTGCAAGAGGATACTTTGCAATTCGGTCGTCAGAAAGATGATAATTATAATCAGAAATATCTATAGATTCAACGAAGTTTTTTTTCATTCTTTAAGCTTTAAGCAGTCATCAATTGTTTCAAATCTTGATGAAAATCCAACAAAATTAATCAACTTTGCAACTAAGACAAAATATAAAATCAATGAAACTGTCTCTTAACCTTTAAAAGCTGTTTCATTCTACATATTAAAACATGAAAAAAATAAACATTGGAGATACCGTTAGGTTTCTCAACACAGTGGGTGGAGGTGTTGTAAAAGGATTTCAAGATAAAAATATATTGATCGTGGAAGACGAACATGGATTCGATTTTCCAATTCTTATAAACGAATGTATAAGAATAGATTCAACCGAAAATGAAAAACTCAAAAATGCAAAGATTGAAGAAGAAAATTTAGATGATCAAAGCACCACCAATGCACCTCAAGTTGTAGATATTGATGATGATCAACCAGAGGAAACTCCTGGGGGTGACAAAATAACCACTTGTTTGATCTATTTGCCTACCGATATAAAAACTTTATCAAACACCCATTTTGAATGTTTCTTTGTGAATGATAGTAACTACTACCTGTATGTTAACTACATGAGCCGAAAAAACAATTCGTGGCAAAGCAGATATAACGGATTAATTGAACCCAACACAAAACTTTTTTTGGAAGAATTCAGCAAAACTGAGCTCAATGACTTTGAACAGATATCTGTGCAATATATAGCATTTAAACACAACAAATCATATGGCTTTAAGAGTCCCGTGTCAGTTGAATTGAGAATAGACACGGTGAAGTTTTACAAACTGCACAGCTTTAAAGAAAACGATTATTTTGAAGATGATGCTATAGTGTATTATATCACGAAAAAAGATATGCCCGAACGCGAAATGCTGATAACAACTCAAGACATTCAGCAAGCAATAATAGAAAAGGAGACACCAACACGTCGTCCACGCATTCAAAAAATTAAAAAGAAAGAAGATGACATCTTGGAAATTGATTTGCATATAAACCAACTCTTAGACACCATTTCTGGTATGTCAAATAAAGAAATGCTTGATTATCAAATGAGCAAATTTAATGAAGTCATGAACGAGAATAAGAATAAGAAGAATAAAAAGATTGTTTTTATTCACGGAAAAGGTGACGGAGTTTTAAAAAATGAAATAATTAAAACATTAAAGAAACAGTACCAAAAAGCTTATTATCAGGATGCCTCATTTCAAGAGTATGGTTATGGAGCAACTATGGTAATCATTAAATAATCATAGAAAGCTTCCGTGCAGGCCGGAACAGGCTTTGTCTTTGACATTTTCTTATCAAAGGCTCAAAAAAAGTAGCAGTTTTCTGGCATACATTAAATAATAATTATCTACAATAAACCAACACATCATCTGAAACAAAAAGTAAAATGTAACATGAAAAAAATATTTATCATCCTGTCCACTATTTTCTTTATTTACAGTTGCGACGTTGCAAAACAAATTAGCGGAGCATATAACCTATCTCAATGCACATACGATTACAACTCTATTAATAATATTAAAGTGGCTGGTGTAAATTTAGGGAAAGGCAAATCGTTGTCCATTGCAGATATCGCTTCTCTTTCCACCATACTGTCAGGAGGCAATTTGCAAACAATCCCATTTTCGATGACACTCAATTTGAATGTCAAAAACCCAAATCAAACTGCCGCTTACCTCAATGGGTTAGAATATCTTATAGAGCTAAACGATATGGAGTTCTCCACAGGCAGTCTAGATGTACCACTTCACATTAATCCTGGTGAAGAAGCACTGCTTCCGTTATCTATAGGACTAGATTTGAAAAATCTTATCAATAGGTATTCGCAAGACCGTGTTACATCTGAAATGAGCAGATTTCTTGGCATTTCGCCTGGACAAACAAAAGTGAGTGTGAAACTATGGCCAAAAATGTTGATTGGCAATACACCTATCAAATCGCCCGCCCACATACCCATTACATTTCTGTTTGGAGGGAAATAAGGGTCTTTTTATACCACAAAGATCAATTGATTTTAAATAATAATTTCATTCACTTATAACACGTAATTCATGTTTATAATAGGTATTGCTGGAGGTTCCGGATCAGGAAAAACAACACTAGTAAACTCAATCTTAAAACGAGTTCCATTCGATCAAATATCAATTCTCACACAAGATTCTTATTACAAAGACAGTGGACACTTGCCGATGGAACAACGCAAGGAACTCAACTTCGATCATCCAGATTCAATTGAATGGGATTTGATGTTGAGTGACATACAGAAACTTAAAAATGATGAGTTAGTTGAGTCACCCACCTACTCATATATCACCTGCACTCGACAAGAAGAAACAATCAGGGTAGAACCAAAAAAAATACTTTTAGTAGAAGGAATTCTCATATTCACTTGTCGTCAACTTTGCGAAGAAATGGATATGCGCATATATCTTGAAGTGGATGCCGACCATCGATTATCTCGCATCATTCAACGTGACATGGAATCACGCGGTCGTACTGCTCAAGATGTTATTGAACGATATTATAAAACCGTACGACCCATGTATGAAGAGTTTATTAGACCTTCTAGAAGAGAAGCTGACATGCTTGTTGTTGGTGGAGGCTTGAATGTAGCAGCGGCTGAGTTTATATCTTCAGCAATCTCTGCAAAACTATAAATATTGCTCAATTCTTATCAAAGCATCATTAGCACAGAGCGCACAACTTGAATTACTGAGAGACTAAAAACAAACCATCGGAAACAATCAATTTGCTCCGATGGTTGAAAGTAATTATATTTAACAACACCTCGCTTAGAAGGATTGTCGAAAAAGTCCAATTCATAAGCAAAATGCCTCTGCGATAAACAAGCTAAAACAAACCTTCAATTGAAAGATAACGTTCGCCAGTGTCATAGTTGAAAGTAAGAATTTTCTTCTTTTCTGTTAACTCATCACATTTTTTGGCAACAGCTGCCAAAGTTGCTCCAGTCGAGATTCCGCAGCAAATACCTTCTACACTTGCTATCTTTTGAGTATATTCATAAGCCTCATCTTTTCCTACTTTAATCACACTATCCAAAACATTCACATCTAACGTATCGGGTATAAATCCAGCACCCAAACCTTGAAGTGCATGTGGTCCAGGATTCCCACCAGATATCACAGGAGAATCTATGGGTTCAACAGCAATTACTTCAATTTTAGGGAATAATTTCTTCAATTCAGAGCCCACTCCAGTAATATGTCCTCCTGTACCTACTCCTGTAATGAAATAATCAAACCCTTTAGGAAAATCGGCTATTATTTCTTGAGCGGTTGCTCGGGCATGAATAGAAGGATTTGATTGATTGTTGAATTGTTGAGGAATCCAACCTTTTTCGATTGACTCTTTAAGTTCCTCTGCTTTTGCTATGGCACCCTTCATTCCTAATTCACGTGGTGTGAGCACCAATTCAGCTCCATAAAGTGAAATGAGCTTCCGTCTTTCAACTGACATTGATTCAGGCATTACTATGATAACTTTATAGCCTTTCATCATCCCTACAAAGCTAACCCCAACTCCAGTATTACCTGATGAGGGTTCAATAATTACACCGCCTGGCTGCAGGAGGCCTTCTTTTTCGGCATCTTCAATCATTGCAAGTGCAATACGATCCTTGAGGCTACCACCAGGATTTTGTTTTTCCAACTTTATCCACACTTCTTGATTTGGAAATAATTTACTCAAACGAACATGAGGAGTGTTACCAATTGTTTCTAAAATGTTATTGTATTTCATCTTGTTTTTTAATTAAATAAAATATTTAAGAACCATTCGATTAGTATTTTAAGATTGAATTGTATGTAGAGTATTTGATTACTACATAATTAATCTTTAAATCACAAAATCATTAGGCTCTTCAAAGTCTTTAACTGTTTTAATTTTTACATCTACTTTATTATATACTAATGAATAAGGAATTACACTTTTTGTTAACCATGTACCACCGCCAATAGTTGAATGACGTCCAACAATTGTATCACCCCCCAAGATAGTAGCTGCTGCATAAATTACAACATTATCCTCAACAGTAGGATGACGTTTGACGGACGACAACTTCTTTTCTAAATACAATGCCCCTAGTGTCACACCTTGATATATCTTTACATTATCACCAACTATTGTTGTCTCACCAATTACAATTCCAGTACCATGATCCATAAATAAATTCTTACCAATCTGTGCACCAGGGTGAATGTCTATACCAACCTTTGAATGGGCATATTCTGAGAATAAGCGAGGAATAAGAGGGACTTTTAATTGATGCAATTTATGTGCAATACGATGCAACGATAAAGCAAAGAATCCAGGGTAGGTTAAAATTACCTCTTCTAAACTTTTTGCAGCAGGGTCATTATCAAGATAGCATTGGGCATCTTTAGCAAGTCTTCGTTGCATTTCAGGAAATTCACTAAAGAATCTCTCCATTGCATTCTCTGCGAACTCCTCAGAAGTAATTCTAGATATATTATCCATCAGAACTTTACCTACAGATAACAACTCCCTATGTATAACGGAAATTTCCATTTTCTTACAGATAGGAAACATCAAATTATATAGTTTCTCTACAACCTCCTGCAACTCTTTCCTATCAATAGGAATATAAGAGGAGTGTGGATGGAAATTTTTTATTAATTCTACAATTTTATTATTCATATTCTAAAAATATAAAGATGTATCATTTTTCTTTATAGTTGTATAACGCACATATAAAAGAAAAGTTGTACATACATTGAAATTAAACTCAATTTGAAAGAAGAAAGTAATATTTGGTATAATTTAAAAGAAACAAAGCATCAAATCAAAGATTAGTTTAACATGATAGCTTTAAGGTTTACTTCCTATTAAAATCGGCTGGAATTTCACCCCATGCTTTTGTCTCCCATTTTAATATTGAATTGGGCCAATCGTTTTCGTTTATCCATTTCAAAGCCTTATCAAGAAGGTCGAAGAGTTGTTGGTTTTTTGACGTTCGCTCCTGTTTTGTTTTAACCTTTTTATTATTAATCCACAAAATTGCGTTACGACTATCTGAATAGATGGGCAATAAAATATTTCTTTTTTTGCAATAAGCCAAAGCATGAGCAATGGCAAGAAACTCCATCAGGTTGTTAGTACCATCATCAAATGGACCCATCCTGAAAATCTCTTCAGCATTATGTGTATATACACCTCTGTACTCAGCGACTCCAGTTCGGGAATTGCAAGCACCATCTACTGAGATACTCTCAAGAATAGGTGAGCCGTATAATTTTTTTTGTTCTAAAGTTAACTCTGGTTTCTTTTTCTCCTTACCAATAAAATCACCGCTTGGTTGTGCATAAGCTTGTTGAGCTAATTCTTTTGATGGAAAGGATTTATATATTGCACCTTGAAAGCCTGCAACTTGTTTTCTACATAATTCCCACGAATCAAAAACTCCCGTTTGCCTTCCGTGCCAAACCACATAATATTTTTGTTTACTCATCTGTTTCTATTACTTATTGTCATACATGCAATTGATTCATTGATTGTCATGTCTTCCCTGCTTACTGCTCACTCTTTTCTCCATTGAGGGTTTTTGAGCGGACTCATTGATTAATATTTTTTCGTAAAACCACCTTCTTTCTCTTTCAGCAATCCCAATCGGTAAGCATCTAATAGCTTATTGAGGTCCTCTACCTGTTCTATCAATATTTTACCATTATCAGTATCCTTCACCAACATTCTGTTTGAAATAAATTCTCGGATAACTGTAACAGATTGAATATCGGTGCCTTTTTCTATTACAGCCCTGGCTGATTCAAATGGCTCGTGTTGCACCAATTGAATTCCTTGAGAATTAAATATAAGTGTATACCCTGCTATACCTGTTGACGATTGATAAGCACGTGAAAAGCCTCCATCAATAACAATCAATTTACCTTCTGCTCGCATAGGTTTCTCCCCTTTCGCTGCTTTCACAGGCACATGTCCATTTATGATGTGCGTGTCTGGTCCTTCTAATCCGAATTCTTTAAGAATCATCTCACAAGTCTCTCGTTTATTTTGAAATTTAAAATAATACCCTTTTTCTTCAGCGTGAGTAGCTTTATCTTCTATAAAATATCTTTCAAATGTAGTCATACTACTTTTATCGAAAAGGGGTGAATCTTTTCCACACCACAAATACCACATATAATCTAATGCGAACTCTTTACTCTCTTTATCTTCCTTTTCAAAATAAGCTGCTCTAATCAATCTATTTACTTTATTCATAAATAGTTTACCTGAATACTCTTTTCCCTGAATAGATATTTTTTTAAAGTCTCCTTTTTCGTCTAATGGAATTGAAGCATGATAAAGCAGATTTTTGTTTATTTTCAAATACATACTACCTTTCGAATATAAACAATTGAGATGCTTCTTCAATTTCTCACTATTTAAAAATGAATGCATTAATTTCTCAACAAGATCAGCTTCATCTTCAGTAAGTTTGTATGGGTCTTTAGGATCAATAGTTGGGAAATTCACATCCTTCATTATATGTTCGGAACCATCGGGAAGAGTAATAGAGCCCTTGTCAAAATTGATACGATGAAGCAGGTTTCTATCCTCCATATTGAACTCTGGTCGACGAGCAATAATCTCTTGCTCCAGCTTGAATTGAATAACTGACATTGCTTTCTGCATTTGGCTCAAAAGCAAAATGGATTTATCATCATAAGCTTTATCGTTGGACAAAAGTTTTGGTTGAAACTCATTACATGGATCATCTTTATATACTTCCATGGCAAATCGAGCGAGAGATAATATGTTTATACCATAGCCATCTTCAAGTGTTGCTAAGTTTCCATATCTCATTGCAATGCGCAATAAATTTGCCATAGAAGCTGTGTTTCCAATTGCAGCACCCATCCACAATATATCGTGGTTACCCCATTGAAAATCAAAATTATGATAATCGCATAAAGTATCCATTATCAAATGTGCACCATCACCCCTATCAAACACATCGCCCACAATGTGCAAATGATCAATAACCAAACGTTGTATTGATTCGCACATAGCCGCAATAAACTCATCAGCACTACCTGTTGAAATGATGGAGTCTATAATCACACTTATATAAGCTGATTTATGAGGGTTTACGGTCGATTCATGCAATAGTTCCTGAATAATGTATTCATACTTTGGAGGTAAAGACTTTCGCACTTTTGATCGAGTATATTTTGAAGCAACAGTATCTAAAACTTTAACCAATTTATTGAGTACTACCACATACCATTCAGACAAATCAGTTTCGGTCTTCTTTATGCGTTGTAGCATTTCATACGGATAGTAAATAAGGGTGCACAACTCCTTCTTTTGACTATCTCTCAATGTTTGACCAAATATTTCTTCAACTTTTGTACGTATGGTTCCCGATGCATTTTTCAACACATGTTGAAATGCCTCAGCTTCACCATGTATGTCAGCCAAAAAGTGCTCAGTACCTTTTGGTAAATGCAAAATTGCTTTTAAATTAATAATCTCTGTACTTGCAGATGCAATAGTGGGAAATGATTTAGATAGAAGTTTAAGATACTTAATATCTTTTTTTAATTCTTCGTGAGTGTTTGTGGATTTCATAATACAAAAAAGTTTTACCAAAATAGATTTATAATATCATATGTAGTGTCTGCCAGAAAACTGCTGATTTTTGAGTCTTTGATAAGAAAACGCAGTATTTGCCGTTTTCTTGCTAAGACTATGTAAAAACAAAACGAAACTACACACATGCAATTCCGTTTTATTTTTGTTTAAAAAAGCTTCCATAAATATTTAAATTACTTTTTCTCTTTCAATGCTTCAAAAATAAGTTTCTCGAGCTCTTCTCCCAATTCAGGATTGTCTTTAATTGAGCTTTTAGCAGCTTCGCGACCTTGCCCCAATTTTGTTTCATTGTAACTGTACCATGAACCGCTTTTTTTGATAATTCCTAAATCGGAACCCAAATCCACTATCTCGCCTAATCGGGAAATACCTTCGCCATACATAATATCGAACTCGGCTTTACGGAATGGTGGTGCAACTTTGTTTTTCACCACTTTAACGCGTGTTTGGTTACCCAAAATCTCGTCTCCATCTTTCAATGCACCAATACGTCTAATGTCTAAACGCACCGACGAATAAAACTTTAACGCATTACCACCCGTAGTTGTTTCCGGATTTCCAAACATTACACCAATCTTTTCACGCAACTGATTAATAAACATACAGGTAGTATTTGTTTTACTAATAGTACCCGTTAGTTTACGCAAAGCTTGTGACATTAACCTTGCTTGCAAACCCATTTTAGATTCACCCATTTCGCCTTCCAGTTCTGCTTTTGGTGTAAGAGCTGCAACTGAGTCAATCACTACAATATCAATTGCTGAAGAACGAATAAGTTGTTCTGTAATTTCCAAAGCCTCTTCCCCGCTACCTGGTTGTGAAATGAGCAATTCATCAATATTAACACCTAGTTTCTCAGCATAAAATCTATCGAAAGCATGTTCTGCATCAATAAATGCTGCAACACCACCAGCTTTTTGAGCTTCTGCAATAGCATGAATTGCCAATGTAGTTTTACCAGAAGATTCTGGCCCATATATTTCAATAACTCTTCCACGTGGATATCCACCCACACCCAAAGCAACATTAAGTGCAATTGAACCGGAGGGAATAACAGATATCTGTACAATCTCCTCATCACCCATTCTCATAATTGAACCCTTACCATAGGTTTTTTCAATTTTGTCCATGGTGGCACGTAAAGCTTTTTGTTTTTCTGTGTTTACTTTCTTGTCTTTTTCTTCAGCCATAGTATATAATTGATTTGATGATTAATAATCTTAATTTAAGTTCTAATTGATAAATCAATTTCAAAATAATTTATCCTAATGTAATTTTAATTCTAATATTTGATCAGCATGATCTTTTGTGTTAACAGCCCTGCCAGATATAACGTGAATAATTTCTCCTTGCTCGTCAACAATAAAAGTGGTTCGGATAGTTCCCATGTACTTTTTGCCCATCATGGTTTTTTCTTGCCAAACTCCAAACTCTTCTACTAATTTCTTATCAGTATCGGCAATTAAACGAAAAGGCAACTCTTGTTTCTTAATAAATTTTTGATGAGACTCTTCGCTATCCACACTAACGCCCAAAATCTGATAGCCAACTTCAAGCAAATCGTCGTAATTCTCTTTTAAACTGCATGCTTGTGCGGTACATCCAGGTGTGTTATCTTTCGGATAAAAATAGAGCACTAATTTCTTGCCAACAAATTCACTTGCTTTCACTTCTTTCCCATCCTGATCTACTCCTAATACTTCAGGTATTTTATCCCCTTTTACTAAAGCCATAATTATTTTATTCGTTTGTTTCCGTTTTGAGTTTCAAAGATAGTAAATAAAATATTGAATAATGAAGAGAATAAGAAAAACAAGGTGTTTTCTAGCAGACACACGTTAACAATTTAAAGAAAAAAAGAAAGAGGTATAAGCGGTGAATTTACAAATGATTAATTTATTTTAAAGAAAGTAATTCTAAATAGGATTTCAGCAATTAATCCGCTGAATGGAATGTATTGATTGACTTGCTCCGTTTTGATTCATTACAACACGGTTATTACCCTGATGGTCTTTCAGGTAGTAATGATAGGTGGGCGTTGCTCCCGAAAAGGTGATATAACCTTCTTCGGTATGCAGCATGCTCAATGTGCCGTTTTTGTAAACTTTGTTGCCTACGTAATCTGTTTTAACTGTAGTGCTACCTGCGGTGTAAGCTACGCTTAGCTTGTTGCCCGCCCCGTCGTAGGTGTAAGTAATGGTATTGGCGTTACCAAATGTTACTACCTTTGGCAAATTTAATACATTGTAGGTTATTTGGGTTATGTTTGTCGGGTTTCAGGTTGTAATTTACTGCAACACTGTTGCCATTGAAAGCCGTTGTTTTATCTCGCTTATCTCCATAGTCAAAAAAATTTATTGCCAATTTGTACATCACAAAACTAAATATAAATTGACTATTCGGCAAATATATTTACGACTATTTGGATATTTTTTGCCGTTTATTGACTTAATGGCTATCTTTGAAGCGTTCTAAAAACATTGACTATATGAGTTTAGCCGATAATATAAAGCGTCTCAGGGAAAACAAGGGGTTACAGCAAAAGCAGGTAGCCATTGAGGTTGGCTTGGGGATTTCCCATTACAACAAGATTGAGAACCGGCAGCGTGAAGCTTCTGTAGAACTGTTGGACAAGCTAGTCAAGCTTTACGACGTTTCTATTGATGCCATTGTACACATGGAAGGCGAAGTGCCTAAAGAGATTGTGATTGAAGATAAGACCACAAGCGAACAAATGAGGCTTATCTAGGAACTTGACGAAAAGGATAAAGGCATTATATTTTCAATGATTGATATAATGCTTACTAAAAAGAAGTTTAAGGATTTCTTTCAGAAAAATGTCGCTGCACTACAAGCAAAAAGCCCGATTGCTCGGGCTTTTATGCTATTTCATTTTAAGAGTTTTCAAAGATTTGTCAAAGAGTTCTTTCTTTTCCTTTGGAACATTATCATATCCGACACTTACCTTTCCAATTTTAATATCCTTCCAAAATAGCGATTTACTATTCACCCCGGATAATTCAAAAGTGTCTGGCAAAATTGTAATCTGATTTTTTCCTAAAAGCTCATTAACTTGTTTTGTTAATTCTTCATTTTGAAATCTAAGTTGTAAAACGCTATCCCCCAAGCTCTTTATGTTCTCATAATTAGGTGTATTCCTAAAATTTGTGATATAGATAAAAGATGAGTCTTTATAAACATAGTGCCTTTCTTTTTCTACGGTAACTTCGTATCCTTTAATTTCATAACCTTTAGGCACATCTAATGAATATTTTAAATGAGCCTTGGGGCTGTATTTTACGGTACTTAGTTCTTTGCTCATTGTACATGAGGTTAGTATTAAAAACACTCCTATTAAGTATTTCATAAGCCTTTTATTATTTAGGGTGTATACCAATTAGGTAATATAGGTTGATTTGCAGGAGTTAACATCCGTGTGCCTGAGCCACCAAGAAAGATCCCATTAGCGTCAACAGTTTTTATATAATGGGTTCTTAAAGGAGAACCTAATTGGGAACGAAGTACATTCTCTCTATAAACTGCCTGCCATTCACTACGTTCTATTCCTTGGTCTACCCGATTATCTAATAATCCCCTATTTGCATCTAATCCATGGAACATCTCATGGGCTAAATCGGTAGTCCCATTTACCCCCGAACCATTTAAAGTTGGTAATGTTGCTCCTGAAGGATTCCAAGAGATTGTACCACCTGAACCACCAGCTAAATTAACACCGGCATTTTGTAGTGCTTGGAATGTTCCAGCCTGTGCTGGGTCTGTTTGAATTTGGTTTGCATATGCCTTGGTTGCATTACTGGCGGTAAATTTACTATCGCCCTTAACTAAAGTAAAGTTGTTGGCCGAAGATTGTAATTCTCCAACCATACTACCGCCTTCCTGCGTGCCACTAATTGTATTTAAAGCATTGACGCTTTTTGACAAAAAGCCTTTAACCTTCCCTGTGTAGGAAGAACCATCTTTATTGTAAAGACTCCCATTCTCGTAAAGCAAAGTTTGTTTACCGCCTAATCCTAAAAAGCCTGTATTATGCGTAATCCAGAGACTATCTCCGTTAACATCAATGTAATATATCGGATTATTAGCTGCATAATGGTATGGTGTAAGGCTTGCATATTTTTCGGCGAAGCGGTCAATAGTCCCCCACCTCCCCACAGCCGCATCATAATGCCTCGCCCCATAATCAAACAAATCCAACCCCTCAAAGCGATCCAGTTCCTTACCGTTGTATTTATAGGGTTGGTTGGATGTTTGGAGTCCTTCGCCAAAGAGCCCACCAAAAGGGTAATAATGGTTGACTTGCTCAACCGTCCCACTTTGATTCATTACAACACGGTTATTACCCTGATGATCTTTCAGGTAGTAATGATAAGTGGGTGTGGCTCCCGAGAAGGTGATGTAACCTTCTTCGGTATGCAGCATGCTTAACGTAACAGTTACAAGCAAAAGACTGATTATATAAAGTTTATATTATTAATGTAAACCTCCCTTTATCTACTAATTCAAGTTTTCCATTATTAAAAAGATATATCCAAACAATAGGCTCATATATTACAGGTGGTGGCGGAACTTCTCCTTCTTTAATTTTTAAATCAGGTTTTGCTTCAAGAAAAGGAATGATTTTTTTAATGTTAGTTTTTTCAAAAAGTAAGTTTTCATTTTCTCCAAAGACTATCACTGTAACTCCTTCATAATCAAAAAATCCAATTGGTCTATCTTTTTTTTTCATTAAATATGAGCTCATGCTTTCTTTGTATAAAGCACCTATTCGTATCTCGTTGCTATTATCAGACTTTTCTGATTTAATGATTATAACACTCTTCTCAAGGTTTCCGTATTCTGCCTCTTCTTTTATAAACACCTCAAGAACATCATTTATCTGCGTGTCTTTTACTCGTAACATATTAAATTCATTACATTGACTTGCCTTACAACCAGAAAAACTCCAAACAAAGATAAAAGATAATATTAATAACTTATTGATTTCCATACTATTTTATTACTTCTTTGTGGTTATATTGAATATATTTATTTTTAGGAACCTCATAAACTTTTAGTTTTATTCCTTTTCTTGGATAATGTTTATTTATCCATTCTGCAAATTTTTTATCTCCACTACTTTTATCTTTTGGGTGAAATCCAGAAGGTCCGTGATAATTTGTTTTTCTATTAGGATGACTGTGAATATGCTCACGAACAGTATAGCCTGTAGTTAATAAATTATACATTAAATCTGGACCACCTGCTTCAGACGCAGGATTATGGCTTGTAGAAATATAATTTGATTTTGTGCCATATTTAACTTGAGACCACTCAACCTGACTATTTTCTGCGACAAATTCAAATAGCTTAGTTGCAGTTTCGTTGTTACCAACTTTCATATAATCATAACTTGTCCCTTCGCTATTCTTGTCAGTTTTCACATTATTGAGTACACCTTTTTCTACTTCTACTGATTTATCTGTTTCTTGTCCCTTTTTATCCAATGCAATGAGCTTATCTGTTTTATCGTCAGTTTCTCGAAGTAAAGCAATGTTTCCATCTTTGTCCAAACCGTAATCATCTTCTAACATTCCAGTTGGGTCGATATATCTGATAGGATTATCATAGAAAGCTCGGTAGGGTGACCAACCTGGTGCAACGTCCGCCAACGGGTCAACAGTCCCCCAACCCCCACGAGCTGCATCATACATTCTCGCCCCGTAATCATACATATCCAACCCCTCAAAGCGATCCAATTCCTTCCCGTTATATTTATAGGGTTGGTTTACTGCCTGGAGTCTTTCGCCAAAGAGTCCGCCGAATGGATAATAATGGTTCACCTGCTCTATTGCTCCACTCTGATTCATTACAACACGGTTATTGCCCTGATGGTCTTTCAGGTAGTAATGATAGGTGGGTGTTGCTCCCGAAAAGGTAATATAACCTTCTTCGGTATGCATCATGCTCAATGTGCCGTTTTTGTAAACTTTGTTGCCTACGCAATCTGTTTTAACTGTGGTGCCTCCTGCTGTGTAAGCTACGCTTAGCTTATTGCCCGCGCCGTCATAGGTGTAAGTAATGGTATTGGCGTTACCAAATGTTACTACCTTTGGCAAATTTAATACATTGTAGGTTATTTGGGTTATGTTTTTGTTTAAATCTTTTGTTAAATTTCCGTTGGCATCATAGGTGTATTCGTTAGTAATATTTCACTATGTTATTTTTAATTATTCTACTCATGGAATATATAAGACTCATGTTCAAAAGAAGAATTTTCATAATAATACTCAAGTGTATGTTGTCTCAATTAATAACCAAAGCTCTTTATCACAACAGTATTCATACTCCAAAATAAGTGATCCACCCAAACTTAGAGTGAGATTGCTATTTCGAAGTTTAACTGATTGTTCAATAAATGATATTGTCAATTTATTTTTGTCTAAATTTATTTTGTTTATACTAACAACGTAAATACCTTTCTTTAATTTCTTAGTATACTTAGTGTAGCTATTTAAGCTAATATAATTGATTGGAGTATCCAAGATACGCCAATCAAAAGGGAAATGTGGAGGAAAATGATCTGTAGAAAAATACAAATTATTAAAATAATCTTCTCTGATTATACCTTTATCAAGGTATTCCTTGTTCTTTTCTACATATAACATTAAACCATTTTTAATGCAATCTTCTAGTCCAATCAAATTTTGTCCTTGAAGATAGATAGAAGGAAAAAGCATAGTTACGATTATAATTTTTATTAATTTCATGATCCTTATCTTTTAGGCGTAATAAAATATTTCATTGGAAAAACGGCTTGGACTCCAGAAGAATTATAGATATATACATTTTTATCTCTACGTCCAAAGACATAATTTGAATGGGATCCAGCATTTGATACATCTGTTTTAGATGGAGCTTGCTCGAATTGATATGTTGTTTTTACATTACCAGAGGTTGTAACAACTTGTCCACTCGGATGACTATGAAAAGTTGGGCGTCCAATAGGTAACATTATACTTGCATTTCCATCTGTGCTAGGATTTGCTACTGCTCCAGAAGGTTCTATTGTTGCGACGCCCTTATTCAAAGAGCCGCCATATTCTTGATTTTGCGTACTCCCCGTTCCTCCCTTCCCATTATCGCGAGTTACTTCTGTTGCCATCACTTGTCTTGTAGCTGTCGATCCTTCAATTTCAACACTATTATCATAAGCTATGGGATTTTCTGTAAAAGCTTTTGTATTACCTGAATTATCTTGCACAAATTTTTCAGTCGCTTTCTTTTGATCTTTGCTTATTCCTGCTGATGACACTTTGCTATCAAATGTTGTTTTTGTTGTTTTTACAGCATATAGTTTTCCATCGTTAATTCCATCATTACCTATAATTTTCCCTTTATGATTCATGAAATCTCCATATGCTCTACCATCAGGATCTATAAAAATTATAGGATTATTACCACAATAAACATAAGGACTATTAGAATAATACTTCTCCGCCATCGGGTCCACAGTTCCCCAACCCCCACGAGCTGCATCATACATTCTTGCCCCATAATCAAACAAATCCAACCCTTCAAAACGATCCAGTTCCTTGCCGTTATATTTATACGGTTGATTTACTGTCTGAAGTCCTTCACCAAAGAGTCCTCCGAATGGGTAATAATGGTTGACCTGCTCTATTGCTCCACTCTGATTCATCACAACCCGGTTATTGCCCTGATGGTCTTTCAGGTAGTAATGATAGATGGGGGTTGCTCCCGAAAAGGTGATGTAACCTTCTTCGGTATGCATCATGCTTAATGTGCCGTTTTTGTAAACTTTGTTGCCTACGCAATCTGTTTTAACTGTATTGTCAATTGCCGTCTAAGCTACGCTTTGTTGCTTTCGGCAGACATCGTACTCCTGGTTTTATTTTGAATGAAAATCCAATGCCCATTCTTCTATTGTATTCCTCTTTCCCGACAAATTCATAGCGACTATTCATATAAATGGAATCAATTTTAGGTAAGTACTTTTCAAGTAGTTTCTTTTCAAAGTCATTTAAAGAGTCTTCTTCAGTATTAATAAAAAAAGCATGAAAATAAACTTTATCCTTTTTCGTATTTTCTCTTAGTTCTTTCATTGAAATCCTTGTAATTAAAACTTTGACTGGTTTAAGAGGAAGAGAATCATTGAAGTCAATATGAGCAAAAGCAACTGCTCGGATAACAGTATCAACATCGTAATCAATAAATTCAATTTTTTTCTCAAGAATTATCTTAATATTTCCACTGCCTATTTCTTGACCAGTCGTATTTTGACAATTAATAATAAAAAATAGGAAAGCCATACTTAACCAAATTGTATGTTTCATAATATTTTATTGTATTAATGGGTAAAACCTTTTTATTAATGACTTTCGTTGATTTTGTCGTTGTATTGGGTAGTTATTATTATAAATACCTTGTGAATTTATTTCAGAACCACCTTTAAAATTTATCACAGTTTTTTTAAAATCTTCTGTAGAGAACCGTTTTGATAAATTGTCAAAAGATTTTTCATAAATAGCTCCTGCAGCATTTTTTCTTCCCATAGGTATCATACTTGAAACCTGCGGACCTTCATTATCAAAAAAATATTGTTGTCCTACTGTATATCCAAATAAATATGCTTCAACCTCATTAAATATAGATGCTCCACCTTGCCCCATCTCATGTTGATACCCATGAAACATTTCATGAGCTATATTCTCTAAGGTGAAGCTTTCCCCCAATTTAATTATAGCACCCCCATTTTCTTTTTCAACAAACTGCCCAGTGCCTTCAGTCGAAGAGGATTGATTAGTAACTTCAAATATGTTTTCGCTCCCGTGTAACTCGCCAAGCACTATGCCTCCATTTTCAACAGAGTTCATCTGGTTTAATGTGGTGATAGTATTTGCAAAATAGATGTTATCGCCATCGTATTCCATTCCAGGTGTATATTGCATTTTCTCGACACGTTTATTCTTGTCATTATATTGATACAACCAAATTTCCTCCCCATTTGGATCAATAAACCTCACAGGATTATTAGCACAATAAACATAAGGACTTATTGAATAATACTTCTCCGCCAACGGGTCAACAGTCCCCCACCTCCCCAAAGCCGCATCATAATGCCTCGCCCCATAATCAAACAAATCCAACCCTTCAAAGCGATCCAGTTCCTTGCCGTTATATTTATAGGGTTGGTTGGATATTTGGAGTCCTTCGCCAAAAAGTCCGCCAAATGGATAATAATGATTCACCTGCTCTACCGTTCCACTCTGAT
>JAQVZQ010000213.1 GCA_028708095.1 Dysgonamonadaceae bacterium | reverse complement strand
TTGAATATGAGCAACTATAAGATAAACATCGCAAAAATATAATATGATATGGCAAATACTTACTCTCAAATATACATACACATTGTCTTCACAGTTCAGGGCAGATTAAATCTTATTCCCAAACAACATCGTGAAGAACTACATAAAATCATAACTGGAATTGTAAGTAATCGCAATCAAAAATTGATTTCTATTTTTGCCATGCCTGACCATGTTCATATTTTAATAGGATTAAAACCAAACATTGCTATATCGGATTTAGTGAGAGATATAAAATCTGGCTCTTCAAAATACATTACAGAAAAGAAATGGGTAAAGGGTAAGTTTAGCTGGCAAGAAGGCCATGGTTCATTTTCTCATTCAAGGAGTCAAATAGGTCAAGTTGCAAATTACATTTTGGACCAAGAAAAGCATCACACAAAAAAGACATTCAAGGAAGAATATTTAGATATGCTTGAAAAGTTTGAAGTTGAATATGATGAGAAGTTTCTATTTAAATGGATAGAATAACAGTTCGCACCTGACGGAGCTCTGGATTGTGTATTTATTAAGATACTACAGACATCATCTTGTGAAATTAGCTCCGTATGGAGCGACCTGTAAAATTAGATATGAGCAATTATAAAATAGTCATCACAATGGTATTGAATGGATAGAAAAACAGTTCGCACCTGACGGAGCTCTGGATTGTGTATTTATTAAGATACTACAGACAGTCCGCTCCGATGGAGCTAATGCAAAAAACTATGAACCGATTGATAAAAAATTAAACAACGTATTAACTGCCCGAAATAATGACATTATAAAAACAATGAACGCCCATTCAATCAATATCAGCAAATGCTCCGTAGGAGCCAAACTGTCTGTAGTAAATGAATGATAAAATGAAACTAAGCTCCATAGGAGCGACCTGTAAAAATGAATATGAACAACTATCAAATAGACATCACAATGGTATTGAATGGATAGAAAAACAGTTCGCACCTGACGGAGCTCTGGATTGTGTATTTATTAAGATACTACAGACAGTCCGCTCCGATGGAGCTAATGCAACGACCGATTGACAAACGCCACAATAAATAAGATGTAAAAGATGAATGTAAACAACAGAACCAAACATACAATGAGACAATCCTATTTAATAACAACACTGCTCTTCCTATTTAGCATGGTGTCAAACTACCAGCTACATGCACAAACTACGGACACACTTACATTGGACTTGCAACACACTGTAGCATTAGCCAATGATAGTTCACTATCTGCTTTCCGTGCCAAAAATATGTATATGGCAAGCTATTGGGGATTTCGTTCGTTTAAGGCAGGTCGGTTGCCTTCGCTCACACTCCACATGACACCGTTGCGCTATAATCGGGATTTTACACGTAGGTATGATTCAGAACAAGACATTGATGTTTATCGCCAACAACAATCTCTTTATACTTATGGTAACCTGGCAGCGCAACAAAACTTTGATCTCACGGGTGGTACATTCTTTATGGATACTGAATTGGGATACTTTCGCAATTTTGGCGATCAGGCCCGCAGTCAGTACAACAGCGTTCCCATTCGTATGGGGTATCGACAAGATTTGTTAGGATACAACCGTTTCAAATGGGAAAAGAAAATTGAACCCCTTAAATTTGAAAGGGCACGAAAAGAATTAATTTCAGACCTGGAACAAACTGCTGAAAATGCATCGGTTTACTTCTTTGATTTAGCATTGGCTCAAGCCGAGTATGAATTGGCAAAAGAAAACGTAAACAACTCCGAAAAATTATATGGTATTGGAGAAGAGAAACATAAAATAGCTTCGATTGGGCAAGCAGACCTACTGACGCTAAAACTGGACAGGGTGAATGCACGCAACTCATTGCAGAATGCAGAAATTCGCCGAAAAAGAGCCATGTTCACATTGGCTGCCTATCTCAATCTTGATAAGAATACCAAAATAAAATTAAAATTACCTGATTATCCTGAAGATGTAAATGTGATTGTGGATGATGCTTTGATGTATGCCAAAGAGAATAATCCAAAGTACTTAGAATCGGAGCAAAAGATATTGGAATCGCAACAAATATTGGATAGAAACAAAAGAGAATCACTGTTCAATGCAGGTTTATCGGCAAGTGTGGGGTTTAATCAAGTGGCAGAATCTTTTCGTAACGTATATCGCAATCCATTGCAACAGGACATAGTTTCGCTCACACTTTCGATTCCGCTGATAGATTGGGGTGTACGCAAAGGGAGATACAATATTGCTAAAAGCAACCTGAACATTGTGGAGTTAACTACACAACAAGACGAGTTGCGGTTGGAGGAAGATGTGATTATGACTGTGGGCGACTTTATGGTGCAAAAACAGATGATTCGCAGTGGTAGAGAGGCGATGGAGTTGGCAAAGATGGCATACGAGCAGACACAAGAACGATTCATTATTGGCAAGGCAGATATCAACAGCCTAACACTTTCGACCAATCGCCGACAAGATGCGCAGCGCAATTATGTGGCTTCGCTTAGAAACTACTGGCAGAGCTATTTTAAAATACGCAAGCTAACACTTTTTGATTTTGAAAAGGGGCAGCCAATTGAAATTGATTTCGACTAGTTTTCCCAAGAAATGGGCAAATAGTGCGTTACTCTCGTTTTTGAAAGAGTCATTTACTAAAGTAAACTCCTTACATTCAAAAACTTCAAAAGCTTTCGTGCAGGCGGAACAGGCCTTGTCTTTGCCCATTTCTCATCAAAGACAGAAAACTAACAACAGATAGATTATTGTCTATCGATAGACGCAAGTTCGTTTATTAAAAAGAATAGAATACAGACAAAATGTCCAAAAAGAACTCCATATCCTCCTTCACCGTCATTGTGGCTTTTATAAGCATTGCACTGATGGGCATTGCACTCATTCCGCTTTTGCCTGTAAAGTTGTCGCCTTCACGTGAGCGACCTACCCTTACGGTTTCATTTTCTATGCAAAATAATTCAGCACGCATTGTGGAGATGGAAGCCACCTCTAAATTGGAAGCAATGTTAGCGCGCATGAAAGGGGTGAAAAACATACATTCTACTTCGGGGAACGGATGGGGACGAATAACATTGAATTTGGACAAACATACCTCTATTGATGTGGCACGTTTTGAAGCATCTACCATTGTGCGACAAACGTGGCCCGAACTGCCAAGAGAGGTTTCCTACCCTTCCATTTCTGTGAGCCGATCTGATGAAAATGCAGCTCGTCCATTTATGACCTTTACCTTGAATTCAGCTGCCACACCTTTTGTTATTCAACAATATGCTGAAAATAATATTAAGCCTCAACTGAGTAGCATTAAAGGATTGTATAAAATAGAAGTGCGAGGTGCTACCCCCATGGAGTGGCAGTTGGAGTATGATAACGATCAAATGGAAACATTGGGTGTAACGTTGAGTGATTTAAGAGAAGCTGTTACACGCTATTACTCTACAGATTTCCTGGGAATGGCCCAAACTGAACTTAAAGGAGACAATAGGACGTGGATGCGGATCATGCTTGTTTCGGATAGTGAAGAACAACCATTTGATGCGACAGCTATTTCGGTAAAGAATAGGGATGGCGCACTCATTCGTTTGAATCAATTGATAAAAGTTACCCGCACAGAGCAAAAACCAACTTCGTACTACCGCATCAATGGCTTGAACTCTATTTACATTTCGCTTACTGCTGAAGAAACAGCCAATCAATTGCATCTGAGCAAAGATGTGGATGATGCCATTGAGAATATCCGAAACTCGCTTCCGCAGGGTTATGAAATTCACAACAGTTACAATGCTACTGAAAGGATTCATGCTGAATTAAATAAGATATACCTTAGAAGCGGACTAACGGTTTTTATTCTGCTACTATTTGTCTTAATTATTACCCGAAACGTACGTTATCTCTTTCTTATTACAGTTACGCTTGCAGTCAATCTTTTTATTGCAGTTATCTTCTACTATCTGCTTCGATTGGAGATGCAGCTCTATTCACTGGCGGGCATCACCATTTCACTCAGTCTGATTATTGACAATGTCATTATTATGACTGACCACTTGATGCACAAAAAAGATCGCAGGGCATTTATTCCCATATTGGCTGCAACGATAACTACTGTGGGTGCATTGTCCATCATTTTCTTTTTGGATGAGAAAATACGCCTCGATTTGCAAGACTTTGCAGCAGTGGTGATGATAAATCTGTCGGTTTCGCTTTTGGTGGCACTCTTTTTTGTACCAGCAATGGTGGAAAAGGTGAAATTGAAAAAACGAAAACCACGATTCAAGTTTTTCTCTCCACGCAGAATGACCATACACTTCACACGCTTTTATGGAAAGACAATAACCCTGTTAAGCAAGCATAAATGGATACCTTTTACTGGCATTGTATTGCTATTCGGATTGCCTGTCTTTTTAATTCCTGATAAAATACAAAAAGAGAGTTTTTTTGCTAATCAATACAATAAAGTTTTTGATAACAGCACTTACAAGGAAAAAGTAAAACCTATTATCAACAAAGCATTAGGAGGAACTTTACGATTATTTGTAGATAAAGTTGTTGTAGGTAGTTATTTCACTCGCAACGATGAAACAGTATTAAGCATTACTGCAACCATGCCCAATGGTACTACTCTTCCTCAAATGAACTCACTAATTGAGAAAATGGAGCGTTACCTAAGTGGTTTTTCTGAGATACGCCAGTTTCAAACAAATATTGACAAAGCCCGCAGAGCGTCCATTAGTGTCTATTTCAACAAAGCATCTGAGCGCAGTGGATTTCCTTATCAATTGAAAAGCAGTGTGATTAGCAAAGCATTTGAGCTTGGTGGTGGTAGTTGGAGTGTGTATGGCTTGCAAGATCAAGGATTTAGTAATGATGTGAGAGAACAAGCTGGACAATACAGAGTGAAGCTATATGGATACAATTATGATGAGCTCACGGCTTGGGCCGATACGCTCAAAAACCAGTTGTTGACCTATCGTCGCATCAAAGAAGTATTAGTTAATTCTAATTACAGTTGGTATAAAGATGATTATCAGGAGTTCTCGTTTGATTTGAATAAACAACGATTGGCTTCCGAAGGTATTTTACCAGGCAACTTGTTTGCGTCGCTTTCTCCTATCTATGCACACGATGTTCCAGCAGGATCAATAATGATTGGAGGAGTAAGTGAAGCGATAAAACTCAATAGCAAACAAGCAAAATCGCACGATATTTGGTCGTTGCAGCAAGTGAGTCACAATATTGGAAAGAAAACGTACAAGCTGGGTGAAGTTGCAGAAATAACTAAAACACAAGCTCCACAAGAAGTGGGAAAAGAGAACCAACAATACCGCTTGGTGGTGCAGTACGACTACATTGGTGCACACACACAAGGCAACAAAATATTGGAGCGAGAAGTAGAGTTGCTCAACGATAGATTGCCCATGGGCTATACGGCTCAGCAAGAAAGCTCTGGATGGGGATGGGGATCAAAAGACAACAAGCAATATTGGTTGATTGGGCTATTGATTGTGATTATATTCTTTACTACATCTGTGCTATTCAACTCCATTAAACAACCGCTTGCAGTAATCTTTATTATACCTGTTTCATTTATAGGGGTGTTTCTTACTTTTTATTGGTTTAATCTCAATTTCGATCAAGGTGGTTTTGCATCGTTCATCCTCTTGTCGGGTATCACAGTGAATGCAAGTATCTATATCCTGAACGAATACAATATGATACGTAAATATAGCCCCCTACTATCTCCAATGAGGGCATACTTAAAAGCATGGAACGCAAAGATTGTACCAATTTTTCTTACAGTGGTTTCCACAATTTTAGGATTTATCCCTTTTATGGTGGGTTTCAACAAAGAAGCATTCTGGTTTCCATTGGCAGCAGGAACAATTGGGGGATTAATTATGTCGATGGTGGGGATATTTATTTTTCTCCCTTTATTAATTATCAAAAGAAGATAATAAGGCTAACTTTCAGAGCTTTAACTGTACCTCACGATACATCCACTGGCGATGCCCAGTGCTATGGTCTTTAAGGGCTTTGCCCTTTTTCGCTACTAATTTACCATCACATATCAATGTCGTTTAGTTAAGGCTTCGTTTCAATCTGTTGAAAAATAGTTTGTTATATGTTTTACAATTTGATTTATTGTGCATATCTTTACAGGGTATATAGGGGGTAACTCTAATTTTATAACAAA
>JAQVZQ010000212.1 GCA_028708095.1 Dysgonamonadaceae bacterium | reverse complement strand
GCTTGAGAGAGCTTTAATCCCTACTGGATTATTTATAGAACTTCCCGCAGGATATGAAGCTCAAATAAGACCTCGGAGTGGTTTAGCTGTAAAGCATGGTATTTCGGTATTAAATTCTCCAGGAACTATTGATGCCGATTATCGTGGTGAAATAAGGGTTGTGTTGGTTAACCTTTCTAATGTGGAGTTTGTTATTAATCACGGTGAACGTATATGTCAAATGGTGATTGCTGCTCATTCAACAGTAGAGTGGGAGGAAACTCAGGAGCTTCAGGATAGCGATAGAGGTGCAGGTGGGTTTGGTCATACAGGTAAAAATTAAATCAATATATATGATTTTAAATTTAAACAATATCAAAAAGAGACAGAGTGAAATGAAAAAAGTGATCATAGCCATTGTGGCTTTGGTTTATATTTCTACTGGTTCTATTCTAGCGCAAGACAATAGTGATTGGATAATTGATTCTGATAATAAACGAAAGTTTGATTATTACTTTTACGATGCACTCAGTGCAAAAGCACAGGGTAATTACGCAGAGGCTGTCGACCTTTTACTGCATTGTCATTCGCTTGATTCTACAAATGCAAATGTGTTAAGTGAATTGGGTGGTTTTTACAATGTATTACAACAACCAAACAAAGCAGTAGAATACCTTAGAAAAGCTGTTGAAAAAGACCCAGAGAATTATTATTACAACATGATGCTAGCGTCTTTAAATAAAGAGATTGACCAAAAGGAAGAGGCAATAGATATTTACAAGATGTTGTTGGAGAAATATCCGCAAAAGACGGATGTGTATATGGCACTTGCAGAGGCATACAATGACAATGGTGAACTTAAGAAAGCCATTGAGACTTTGGATAAGTTGGAGGAGAATGTTGGAATAAGAGAGGCCATTACCTTAAACAAATATAGGCTTTATTCCATGTTGAGTGAAAAGGAAAAAGCATTCGAGGAAATTGAAACCATTATAAAGAAAAATCCTGAAAACCTCACATACATACTGTTGCTAGGTGATTTATACATGCAGGATAATCAATTTGATAAGTCATTAGAGCAATATAAGAGAGTTGAAGCAATCGATCCAGATAATCCAGGCTTGGTGCTTTCAATGGTGAATTATTATGAAAAAACAGGTAAGCCAGAATTGGCTCAAGAGGAAATTCATAATGCTTTGATAAGTCCAATGTTCGAGGTGGAAATGAAATTGCAACTCCTTACCCGATATATAACTTTGTTGCAGTCTAATAAAACGGACACTAAAATAGCCAATCCTCTTTTTGCTACACTGTTTGACCAGCATCCACATAACTCACAACTTAATTTTTTGTATGGCAGTGTGTTGTTGCTTCAGGGCAATAAGGAGGAAGCAATGAAGCAATTTGAATTATTTATAACCGCCGAGCCAGATAACCCCGCAGGGTATGAACAAATGCTTCGTATTGCCTTACCAGATGATTTAGACAAAGTAATAGAAATTACTGAAAAAGGATTGCAGCATATTCCTGATGCCTACCAATTTTATTTCTATTTAGGTGCTGCAAAATATCAACAAAAGAAATACAAGGAAGCATTGACAATCTTTGAAGATGGATTGGAAACAATGGATGAGGAAAATTCTCCCATTAAATCAGACTTCTATGGACAAATAGGGGATCTTAATTATTTTTTAGGAAATGAGGCTATTGCTTTTGAAAACTATGAGAAATCATTAAAATTGAATCCGCAAAACTTAGGAGTGCTTAATAATTATAGCTATTATTTGTCACTGAAAAATAAAGATTTAGATAAAGCTGAGCGAATGAGTGGTATTACTGTGAAAGCAGAACCTACAAATGCTACTTTCCTAGACACATATGGTTGGGTGCTTTTCAAACAAGGAGCATACACCATGGCTAAAATATACATTGAAAATGCTGTGAAGTATAGCGAAGAAAATCCTTCTACTGAAGTATTAGAGCATTATGGGGATGTACTATATAAAACAGGAGAACCAGAGCAAGCTCTTGAGCAATGGAAAAAAGCCAAAGAGTTGGGTAGTGATTCTAAAACTTTAAAGAAAAAAATTAAAACGAAAAAGTACATTGAAGAATAATAAATTGTTTGCAAAAATGAAAACGCAGAGATTACTAATATATATAGCAAGTCTGTTATTATTGCTTTTAGTGGGTCTTAATGGCTGTAAAGCCACACGACGCATACTACAAGCAGAATCTGCTTTAGAAGATAAGTCCCAATCCGATCTTTTTAAAGATGTTTTGAATAAAGAACTTGAGTTCTCTACATTGTCTTCAAAACTGAATTTGACCATCTCTACAGGAACTAAAACCATTAGTTCGAAAGGCAATTTACGCATTGTAAATGATGAGGCAATCCTGATATCAGTTCAACCATTATTCGGTATCGAAATGTTTCGTTTATATGTTGAGCCCGATCATCTAATTGTTTTGGATAGAATGAATAAGCGATATGTAAAAGAGTCATTTAATGACCTAACAAAAGACAACCCTGTTGGATTTAATTATTATACATTACAGTCTTTATTTACAAATAGCTTCTTTATACCCAATCAATCGAGTGTTTCTTTGCAAGATTATAAAAAGTTTAAATATCTGGAAACAGCTGAAAGCTATCAATTAGAAGGGCGTGATAATAAATCGAATATCGATTATACATTCTCAGTAAATGGAAATGATCAAATCACGCTTACTAAGTTGTTTCTTCCAAAGAAAGCCTATTCCTTGGACTGGAATTATAGTGAGTTCACATTGTTGAAGAACCTTTTTTTTCCACATCAAATGAAAATTACAGCTTCAACGCAAAAGCGCAAGTTGGATACTTCTATATCCATGTCAGATATTAACCTGAATGAAGCAATGAGTCTTGAGACATCAATACCTAAAAGTTATACAAAAGTAGAATTAACTGAAGTGCTAAAAATGTTTTCTGATAAAAAATGAAACACCTGTTTATTCTTTGTTTTCTAACCATTAGCTTTTCTCTGTTATCACAAACAGGAGAAATTGAACGTTTGCAGAGACAAAAAAATATACTACAAACAGAAATAGAGAATACTAACAGGCTTTATTTAGACATAAAGAAACAGACTACCACAATTCTTCAACGTGTAAATCTCATCAACAAACAAATTGCTACGCGCAAAAAAATAATTGATGTTCAGAAGAAAGAAATCTCAGCTTTAGATAATGAACTGGTGCGACTGCAGAGAGATATCAATAATTTAAACAAAGAGTTAACAGAAAGAAAGGACAAATATGCAAACACAATTAAAACTGTATTGCATAAACGCCAGTCGGAGAATAAGATATTTTTCATTCTTTCTGGCAAATCTTTTGGTGAAGCGCTTCGCAGAATGCAATATTTGAAGCAGTACTCAAGCGGTCAAAAGACCCAAGCGGATGATATAAAACAAAAGAATGCAGAGTTGCAAAAGAAACATGCAGATGTTGAACAAGCCAAGATAGAAAGAAGTAAAACTATTACAGATATTCAAGTAGAGCAAGCCAAACTAATACTTGAAGAGACAAAAAGAAAAGGAGAAATGAATGAAGCACAAGGCAAGCAAAAAGAGTTGCAAAAAGTGCTACAGGATAAACAAAAACAAGCCAACCGATTAAACGCTGAGATAGAAAAACTGATTGCTGAGGAAGTTGCACGGCAAGAGCGTGAAGCTAAACGACTGGAAGAAGAGCGCCAAAGAAAAGCTGAAGAACAACGACGCAAAGAAGAAAAAATGAGGCCTAAAAAAGGTAAAAAAGAAGAGATTGTTCCTTCAAGAGAAGAAAAGGAAGTAGTAGAAAAAGAGCCACTTATAGCAGCAACTGAAACGTTCAATTTGTCTAAGAACTTCGTTGCCAACAAAGGACAATTGCCAATGCCCGTTACGGGAGCAGCTGCTATTATTTCATCCTTTGGTGTTCATAAACACTCAGAGTGGAATGTATCTACGAACAATAGTGGCATTGACATACAAGCCCAAAGAGATGCTGATATTCGTTCTATTTTTGAGGGAGAAGTATCGCGCATAATTGCATTCCCTGGATACAATAATTGTGTAATTCTTCGACACGGTGATTACTATACATTTTATGCCAACATCATAAATATATACGTGAAGCAAGGGCAGAAAGTAAAAACAGGCCAAGCCTTAGGAAAAATATATACCGACTCTGATACAGGAGTAGCAACAATGCATTTTCAATTGTGGCAAAAGACCACCAAGCTTAATCCCGCTCCTTGGCTAAAGAGATAAATTAAAACAGAAACACTATATTTTATAGAATAATATCATCATTGTAATCTACTATTTTATGAATCTAAAACTACGTTTAATTTTGATGAACTTTCTCCAGTATGCAATCTGGGGAGCATGGCTGATTTCTTTGGGTGCTTACCTTGGCGGTAAGTTGAATTTCTCAGGAGTGCAAATTGGCAGCTTTTTTGCTACTATGGGTATTGCATCACTCTTTATGCCTGGACTTTTGGGTATTGTTGCTGACCGTTTTATCCCCGCTGAGAAGTTATTAGGTGTTTGTCATTTGTTGGGAGCTACATTTTTGTTTTTAGCTGCCCCTCAAACGGAATATGCTATGTTGTATACCTATATATTGCTTGCAGTCTTTTTTTATATGCCCACCATAGCTTTGTCGAATGCAGTGGCATACAATGCACTTGAAAAAGCGGGGTATGATACTGTTAAAACCTTTCCACCCATTCGTATATGGGGTACCATAGGTTTTATTGGTTCAATGATTGCAGTCGACTTGTTGCGAATTGATGGCATGAAGTTTTCACTTTCAGCCTATCAACTCTATTTTGCTGCTGTACTTTCATTCATATTAGGTGTTTATTCTTTCACACTTCCTAAATGTCCCACCAGCACTGCAGATGAAAGCAGATCATGGGTAGATAACTTTGGTTTGCGTGCCTTCGCACTGTTTAAAAAGCGCAAAATGGCAGTGTTTTTTACTTTCTCGATGCTTCTTGGCGTTGCGTTG
Organism: Dysgonamonadaceae bacterium; assembly: GCA_028708095.1. GTDB lineage: Bacteria > Bacteroidota > Bacteroidia > Bacteroidales > Dysgonomonadaceae > UBA2632. The sequence goes on along the minus strand of JAQVZQ010000212.1, from coordinate 1,203 downwards.
CAAATTACAAATATGTTTGCCAACGATTACTTGACAAACTACTTTGGAAGTATGCCAGAATTTCAAAACACCTTTGGGGTGCAGCATGCGAATATATTGATTTCAATTTCTCAAATGTCCGAAACCCTTTGTATCCTTTTAATTCCATTCTTTTTGAAACGATTTGGCATTAAAAAAGTGATGCTGATTAGTATGTTTGCTTGGATATTGCGTTTTGGCCTGTTAGGCATGGGCGATCCAGGCGGTGGTGTTTGGATGCTTGTTCTTTCGATGATTGTCTATGGTGTGGCATTTGATTTTTTCAATATTTCAGGTTCACTTTTTGTAGAACAAGAAACAAGTCCCAAAATTCGTTCCAGTGCACAAGGACTTTTCATGATTATGACAAATGGCTTCGGAGCATTCTTTGGCTCTTACGCTGCTGGGCAAGTAGTTGATATGGTGGGTTGGCCCAATGCTTGGTTTGTTTTTACGGGGTACTCAGCAGTAGTAATGGTCTTGTTTGCTATACTCTTTAAGTATAAACACGATCCAATGAAAATAGAACGACAATTGGCGAAATAGTTATTGATCAGCATACCCTTGTTGTAATATTGTCACTATTATTTACTAAAGACATGTCTTTAGTGTATGTAACTACTTATAGCTTACTACTTAATACTTATTTTTTACTACTTCTCCAAATATGGTTAATATAAGCAAAACCCATAAACTCACCACACTGTCGGTGATTTTCGTACCATCTACCATCATTTGGATTCAATTATGACCATTTTTGATTGAAAAGTCGACTATTTCGACAATATTAATGTTAAACCTTTGCATAAAGCGTGCAATATATTTGCACGGTGTTAATTATTGTAGTACATTTGCAATACAAATTATGAAAATGATGAAAGAATAAGATAAAGAATATCTTTATCTTAGCTAAGATTACCGCTTGGTAATATCAAACGAAGCAAGAGAGAGTAAAACTATTTAAACAGGCAAGAAAGAAGAAAACATTTCACAAAGCAATTTGTTACAATATAACTAATGGCTATTTTGTTGGCTAAAGTTAGTAAAGCTTGTAGTAAGGGCAATAAAAAAGCCCCGATAACAGGCATCGAGGCTAGTGTGCGGCTAGGCACTAAAAAAAAGCTTCAAATTAGACTATAAGTCAGTCGCTGTGGTTACGAATTCATAGCGACTGTCTTTTTTAAA
>JAQVZQ010000211.1 GCA_028708095.1 Dysgonamonadaceae bacterium | reverse complement strand
GCTAATCCTGGTGAAAGTGGTAACGTGTTAAGCCCTCGACATTCGTGTAAATATGATATAGAAAAGTTTTTGCAAGCAAGACTTAGTTATTCTCAAGGATATCGTGCTCCTCAAATATTTGATGAAGACCTTCATGTTGAAACTTCGGGATCTAGAAAAATTATTCATAAAAATAGTCCCTCATTAGAACAAGAAACCAGTCACAGCTATATGGCCTCGTTAGACTTCAATAAAGAACTCAACGGTGTTTATGTAGGTTTTTTAGTTGAAGGTTTCTACACGCAATTAAACAATCCATTTACCAATGAATTTAGTGACCCTGATGAAAATGGAACTGTTATCTACATGCGCATAAATGCTGATAAGGGTGCAACTGTTAAAGGTGTAAATATGGAGATGAATGTAGTACCAAATAATAAGTTTTCATTGAAAGCTGGTTTCACTGTACAAAATAGCGAATATGAAGAGGGTCAAGAATTTGATGAAAAAAAGTTTTTTAGGACTCCTAATAAATATGGTTTTATGATACTAGACTGGCAAGCAACTAAAAAACTAGGTTTTTCTACTACAGGTAATTATACAGGTGAAATGCTTGTTCCTTATTTTGGAATGCAACTAGCTAATCCTGATAAAGGAGAGTTAAGAGAAACTGAAAGTTTTTTTGATTTTGGTATAAAAGGACGATACAATATTAAATTAAATGGAGCTACTTTGCAATTGTTTGCAGGCGCAAAAAATATATTTAACTCTTATCAAAACGATTTTGATGTTGGCATTGAACGTGACCCTGGATATGTTTATGGCCCAATGAATCCGAGAACCATATATATAGGTTTTAAAATTGGAAACTTTCTTAATTAAACAATAAATAAACAACTCCATATAATAATAATTGACTGACTCCCTGTAATGACACATGTTTTTTATAGGGAGTTTTTCTTTATCTATATTGTTTTTTATAGAAAATAAAGGGTTCAGCTTTAAAAAAACTGAACCCTTCAATATATTATTATTTGATACTTCAAAACAATCTACAACAAACCTAATGTCTCCTGCACCAAATGTATTTCTCGTTTGCTACCAGTATGTTTACCTTCCACATCAGACAATTTGACGCATTCGTGCCACTGTTCCTTCTCTGTCATTTTACAGCGAAAAAGCTTCATTACTATGTTCATTCCTTTTATGTCATTACCCACATCGTTTGTAAGGTTGGTTCCGATACCAAAGGTTGCTCCAATTCGATCTCCACAATATTCTTTTATTGCAATTGCTTTTTCGACATTCAAACTATCAGAAAAGACAATATATTTAATTTGAGGATTTATTCTCAGTTCTTCATATCGTTTAATTGCTTTATCTACAAATGCCATGGGGTCGCCACTATCGTGACGTAAGCTAGTGAAAAGTGCCGCATGTTTTTTACTGAAGTTCTGTAGGAATATTTCAGTAGTGTATGTATCGGTCAACACTGTTCCTAAATCTCCATCATACACATTTATCCAGTTCTCCATCGACATATAGTTAGCCATTTTGTAGCCATATATTGATCCATGAAACTGAACCCACTCATGAGGATGCGTACCCGATACATTCACATTGTGTTTATAAGCCATATATACATTACTTGTTCCAAAGAAGTTGTCTCCCGAATGAATTTTCAATAATTCGGTTACCCTATCTTCTACTTCGAAACTGAAACGACGACGCATACCAAAAAGCGAATAAATGATGTTTTGTTTGGTGAGCAGTTCGGCTTTTTCTTTTGCAGTCTCTTCCATATAGCTTATGTCTGGATTCTGATTGGTTACCTTAAAGTAAAGCTCCGATACTGTAGCCAATATAGGGGTTTCCCACAATGTTACTCTGTAAAGTAATCCTGTTGCTTTCACTTTCAGCTTTTTTCCTTCCATCCATACTTTCACTTCTGAGGAGTTGAAACGAAAACCTTTTAAGAAATCTATATAGATGGGAGGAAGATAGGGGAGTTTTTTTATCAAAAATGCTTGTTCTTCATCTGTTAAATAAAGACTTTCCATTTTTTTAAGCTCCTCCCTGATTAACTCATCAAATCCTTCAGGATAATCATCATCACTCCTATCTACAAACTCAAACTCTCCGTAAGCACGAGGAAACAGTTTTGAGTAAGCATAACTTGTAGTGAATTTATATAAATCGGTATCTAAAACACTTTTTATAATTGACATATAAGGCAATATAAGTAAAATATTTGGTTTTTATTAGTACCTGTAGTGGTCTGCCTTGAAAGGTCCTTCAAGTGACACACCAATATAATCGGCTTGTTCCTGCGTTAGAGTGGTTAGCTTTACTCCAATTCGTTCAAGATGCAAGCGAGCTACCTCTTCATCCAATTTTTTAGGTAAACGATAAACACCTATTTCATAATCCTTTTCCCACAATTCTATTTGTGCTAATGTTTGATTGGTGAAAGAGTTGCTCATAACAAACGATGGATGACCTGTGGCACAGCCTAAGTTAACTAATCGACCCTCAGCCAACAAAAAGATTGAGTTTCCTGATGGGAAAGTATATTTATCAACTTGCGGTTTGATATTGGTATGTACAATTTCTGGAAATTCAACTAACTTATCAACTTGTATTTCGTTATCAAAATGACCGATATTACATACAATGGCTTGATCTTTCATTTGCTGCATGTGGTCTATGGTAATTACATCGCAGTTTCCAGTAGTAGTCACATAGATATTACCTTCCGACAGAGACTCTTCAATAGGTTTTACCTCAAAACCTTCCATGGCAGCTTGCAGTGCACAAATAGGGTCAATTTCGGTTACAATCACACGTGCACCATAACTACGCATTGAATGTGCGCATCCTTTGCCCACATCACCATAGCCAAGCACAACCACAACTTTTCCCGCAATCATTACATCAGTTGCACGCTTTATACCATCAGCCAATGATTCACGACACCCATAGAGATTATCAAACTTAGATTTTGTTACAGAATCGTTCACATTAATTGCAGGAACCAACAGTTCCCCTCGATCCATCATTTGATATAATCTGTGAACTCCAGTTGTTGTTTCTTCTGAAATACCTTTCAGTTCTTTTACTGTTCGATGCCAACGTTTATTATCTTCATTCAAAATACGGGCAAGCGTATCCAAAATTGTTTGCTCTTCTTTGTTTGAACCTTTTTTGTCTATTGACTTTGCATCCTTTTCTGCTTTATACCCTAAATGCACAAGCAATGATGCATCACCTCCATCATCCACAATTAAGTGAGGTCCTTTACCATCGGGAAAACGCAATGCCATATCTGTACACCACCAATACTCTTCAAGCGTTTCTCCTTTCCATGCAAAAACAGGTATGTCTGCTGCTGCAATAGCCGCTGCTGCATGGTCTTGAGTAGAAAAAATATTACAACTAGCCCACCTAACGTCAGCACCTAACTCTACCAATGTTTCTATTAGTACAGCTGTTTGAATGGTCATGTGCAACGAACCCATTACACGTGCACCTTTTAATGGAAATTTTCCTTTATATTTCTCACGCAAAGCCATCAAGCCTGGCATTTCATGTTCAGCTATATCAATTTCTTTTCTTCCAAAATCGGCAAGGGAAATATCAGCCACTTTATATTTCAAATCTAATGATAATTCTCTGTTCATTTTATTTATTTTCTTTGTTTTTTAGTATAGTATAAGTACACAAAGATAATAAATTTAGGGGAATGTGTGTATCTTTGAAATTGAGAATCAACAATAAATATTCAAAATAACAAATAAATGAAAGTACTAGGTTCTACCATTTTACCCTTTAAAGGATTTTCTGCAATTAATCTTTTCGGCATTGTGGTAGTTCGAAAAAATTGCTTGACATTATCAAAGCGCATTCTTAATCATGAAGCGATACATTCTAGGCAAATAAAAGAGTTGTTTTTTTTGGATTTTATATATGGTATGTGTTTGAGTGGTTAGTTAGGTTAATCTATTTCAGAAACTTGCGAAAAACTTACAAAGCTATTTGCTTCGAGAGAGAGGCTTATGAAAATGATAGTTATACAAACTATTTAAAGTATCGAAAACGTTTTGTATTTCTCAATTATATAAAATAGTCAGTTGATTTTTAATCAATATATTAGTTTATACGTTATAACAACAAACAACTATGAAAAAAATATTTTTATATGTCATTTTACTCACCAACATAATGGGAGCATGCGCACAAAACAACAATAATAAAAAAGATAATACAATGATGAAATTTAATAAGTTGACTCAGGCAGAAGAAAATGTGATTGTTCACAAAGGAACAGAACATCCATTCTCTGGGAAATACGTTAACAATGAAGAAGAAGGAACTTATGTCTGCAAGAGATGTGATGCACCTTTATACTATTCAAGTGATAAATTTGATGCACGTTGTGGATGGCCATCGTTTGATGATGAAATTGAAGGAGCCGTTAAACGAGTATTAGATGCAGATGGAAGACGAACCGAAATCATTTGCAATAATTGTGGTGCACATTTAGGACATGTATTTTTAGGAGAACAGTTTACAAATAAAAACACACGCCATTGCGTAAATTCAATCTCTCTAAAATTTATTCCAAAGAAAGATGAATCACTTGAAAGAGCATATTTTGCATCGGGTTGCTTCTGGGGCACTGAGTATTTTTTCATGCAAGCTCCCGGAGTGGTCGAAACTTCAGTTGGATATATGGGAGGAGATAAGAAAAATCCTACCTACAAAGAAGTGTCAACAGGAAGTACAGGTCATTTGGAAGCAACAGAAGTAGTGTATGATTCCTCAAAAACAACGTATGGTGATATGGTTCGCTTGTTTTTTGAAACACACGATTTCACACAAACAAATGGCCAAGGACCAGATATTGGTTCACAATACCTATCTGCAATTTTCTATAATAATAAAGAAGAAAAAGCTATTGCTGAAAAATACATCAACTTATTGACAGATAAAGGATATCGTGTTGCAACTATGCTAAAGCCAGCAGTTAAATTTTGGAAAGCAGAGGATTACCATCAACAATATTATAAACACAAGGGTTCGACACCATACTGTCATATTTATAGAAAAATATTTTAATTAAAAGATAAACATTAATGGATTTTATATGTTTTAATGCTGAGTATAAATATATTAAATACTTCAACTAAATTTAATTTAATTACCCAGAATTATGAAATCAAAAAAATTAATGTCGATGTTATCCCTAGTGTTATTTCTAGGTGTAGCCTTAGTGGCTTGTGATAATGTAAAAGATTCAGATTTAGAGCAGAAAGCTATTGAGATTATAGCTACTAATCCAGATGCTTCGGATGTTGATGTAACTGTAATTGACAAAGTGGCAACACTTAGCGGATCTGTAGCTGATGATGTAACTAAAAGTTATATTGAGTCATCAGTACAAGGAGTAAAAGGAATCAAATCTGTTGTAAATAACATCATGATTATTCCTCCTGCTCCCGACTACACTGAAATGAACGCCACACTAAATGCAGCACTACCCGATGCATTGAAAGATCATCCAACTGTACAAGCCGAAGTGAAAGATGGAATTATAATCTTAACAGGTGAAGTAAATGAGAAAGATTTGCCAATGATAATGGAAAAAGTTTCAGCATTAAATCCTATGAAAGTCGAAAACAACATTACAGTTAAATAATTATTCCTATGGCTTTATTAGACAAATACAAAGAATTAGTTGACTTAGCAAAACAAAGTAATGTAATTGTAAAAGAAGAAAATGGAGTATTAAGAATAACTGGAGAAGTATCTAATGCAGATATAAAGGATAAAATGTGGAAGATTTACAACCAACTCGATCCTAATTTCAAAAGTGGAGAAGTAGTACTTAATGTGGAAGTGAAAAGCAGAGAAGGTAGTAAAGTAAAAGTAGCTACTCAATCGGGTAATCTAAACATACGTCAAGCACCTGGAACAGAACAATACCTTGTTGGGAAAGCCGCTCATGGAGAAGTTTTAACTTTATTGAAAAAAGTGGACAATCAATGGTGGCACATCAGAACCAATGAAGGATTAGAAGGTTATTGTTATGCTCAATATTTAGAAGCAATAGATTAATCTAAAAATTTATTTAGTGTGAAAAAACCCATGTATTCTCCGAGTGGGGTTTTCTTTTAAAATTAAGTAGACCTAAACATGTATAAATAAAAAACTCTCTAAACGCAAAGAAGCCCGTTCAACATAACATTGAACGGGCTTCTTGTTTAAAAAAAAAGGCGGCTACCTACTCTCCCACTTAATTAGCAGTACCATCGGCGTAATTGGGCTTAACTTCTCTGTTCGGAATGG
>JAQVZQ010000210.1 GCA_028708095.1 Dysgonamonadaceae bacterium | reverse complement strand
AGGTTTAGGATTTGTTAATGTTTTGTTTAACCACTTCAAAGATAGCAATTTATCTTCAAACTTCATCACTTTTTTTATTTATTTACATGCTCAAATGCGCTTTTTTTAGAGGGTGGGAAACTTGAGTAAACTAATAAAATGTGCTACACAATTTTATCTCCGAAAGTCTCCCGACTTGTGCCTTTAATATAACATCAACAAAGGCACGGGTCGGAGACGCCGTGCCAGCCCAGAGATTCCACAAAAACACACTATCACTAATTGAGCCTAGTAAATTTAATACAAACAGGCTTATCTATAAAAATATCTTGTTTGGTATCTTGAAGCATGCCCGTTTTTTTATCTATAGCAAATACCTGAATAACATTATCATCCCTGCTTGCCACCAATAAGAATTTACCACTAGGAGTTATTGCAAAGTTTCGGGGATGCTTACCAGTGAGTTGATAACCTATTTTTGTGAGCGTTCCATCTTGTGGATCTATTGCAAACACAGCAATTCCATCTTCCTGCAACCTGTTTGATGCATATAAGAACCTACCATTAGGAGATACATGAATATCAGCACTTCCACCAGCTCGAACAGAATCGGCTAAAATAATTTGCTTTTGTTGCAAGTCTCCCATGTTGTAATCATATACAATTACCTCTCCAGAGAGCTCGCCCAACAAGTAAAAGTATAAACCGTTTGGATGAAAGTCAAAATGACGTGGTCCTGTTCCTTCAGGGGTCATAAATACAGTCGTGTCATTTTCAAGAAGTGCGGGTTGTCCTTCAAATACAGATTGAACAGTTTTGTATCGGTAAACTTTATCAGTACCTAAATCTGCCGCAAACAAAAATGAACCATCAGGGGAATAACGCACACTGTGTAAGTGAGGTTGTAGTTGACGCTTGGGGTGAGTACCTTTTCCTTCAAATTGAAACAAATTGGATAATGGGCTTAACGTTCCGTCGCTATTTACATTAAATTGTGATATGCTTCCACCACTGTAGTTTGCGGTTATTACATTGTTGCCTTTTGCATTGAGGGTGATATAGGTGGGTCCACGGCCCACTGTGAGTTGCGAGTTGAGCAATGTTAGGTTGCCTGACTCTTTATCAAACGAGAATGAATGGGCATAACCATTCTTATCATCTATCCCAACAGAATATACAAACTTTTCGTTAGGGCTGATAACTAAATAAGAAGGATTTGCTACATCAACCATACTCACCTTTTCAGACTCACCAGTATCTGTATCAATTTTATATACATAAATTCCTTTACTTCCTTCAGCAGAAGTATTAGTTCCCAACAACATATACATTTCTCCCATACTAATAATGGAATCATTTAATGTATCGTCATTTGATTTCTTCGATTCTTTCATTGTGCAAGAGACAAGTAAAAGGGTGATAAAAAATAAGTATGCAATCTTTCTAAACTTTTTCATATATATCTAATCTTTAGAGATGCTAAATTAATTATTAATTTCAACATTGCCAATTATATATTTAGTACTATGCTAAATTATATCCCCTATCTTGTTTTATTTATAGTAACTTATATGTTTCCTGCATGTATATTTATTCTTAAAAGATATATTTAGTTGCGTATGTGCAATAGACTGTGTATTTTTGCAATGTTTTATAAATAAAAATTATTAACCATTTGATGTATGCTTAAAAAAATATTATCTATTTCAGGGAAGCCTGGCTTATACAAACTTGTGTCAACAAGTAAAACAATTACATTAGTAGAATCATTAATTGATAAGAAACGCCTTCCTATTTATCCACAAGAAAAAATTGTATCCTTAGGAGAGATTGCAATCTACACTTCAGAAGACGAAGTGCCTCTGAAAGATGTTCTTGTGAAAATAAAAGAGAAAGAAAATGGAGGTGAAATTTCTGATGTTAAAAAAAGCAGCAATAAAGAACTCTTTACTTATTTCGAAACCATTTTACCAACCTACGATAAAGAAAAAGTATACGCATCTGATGTAAAGAAAATATTAAACTGGTATAATCTTCTTATAGAAAACGACATTGATTTTGAAACAGAAGATGCTGATGCCAAAAAAGAAAATGAAGCTGAAACTGAAGCAAAGACAGAAGAAGAAGAAGAAAAAGAAGAATCTACACCAACTGAAGAATAAAGTTACACTTAACTGAAGTGTTCAGAGTTATACACATAATAAAAAAACTCATCCTTATTTAAACTAAACTCAATGTTTAATTGGCGCAATCTTATAACAAGAGGTGTTGCAGGAGTTGTATATATAGGCATCCTACTATTTGGAATATTGTACAATAAATACTCTTTTGTTGTTGTTTTCGGTATAATATTAGTGTTTGCTTTAGATGAGTTTTACAGATTAATAGAACAAAAAACACCTCATTTAATTAGTAAACTATTCAATATTATCTTTGGTGTAGTTATATTTTTAAGTGCATATCTTTTTCTCGAAGACAAAAGTATCATAGCCTTACCGATCTCCTCTTTAACCTACTTGTTACTTCTCTTTGCTTCATCAATAGTGATTAAAAGACCCGATATATTCAATACCATAATATATTCAATCTTTGGACAATTGTATATCACTCTGCCCTTATGTTTGTTACTCCTAATATCTTACGAATACAAGTTAGTCAACTCACTATACTACTATGCGTTTGTATTAGCAATCTTTGTTTTTATTTGGGTGAATGACACTTTTGCTTTTCTTACGGGAATCACAATGGGAAAACATAAACTATTGGAACGCATTTCGCCAAAAAAAACAATCGAGGGATTTGCTGGTGGAATACTTTTCACCGTTTTGTCGGGTGTTGGTTTTTCTTTCCTTTATACTGAATACACAATCTATTTCTGGATTGGATTCGCTTTAATTGTTTCATTATTTGCCACATTAGGCGACCTGTTTGAGTCTTTAATTAAACGCACATACAATGTAAAAGATTCTGGCAATGTTATACCAGGACATGGAGGTGTACTTGATCGAATTGACAGCCTTTTAATCGTTATTCCAGCCATCTACGTTTATTTGTTGATCACCAATTCATTCATATAAATTTTAATAAATTATTTATTTTGTATAAGTAATAAGTATATCCTATTGGCTCTTCTTCTCCCTATTTATTATTAACTTTGCGAAATCAAAAAAATCGCATTATAGATTATCACAACTCACATAATTCGCATAATGTGTACCCTGCATTATTAGTTTGCAATACTTAAAAGACAAATACATAATGAGCGAAGATATATATATATTAGAAAAAAACGACGTAAGAAATCTTATTCGAGAGAAAAGAATAATTGAACTTCGCAACCATCTCACAGAGATGTACGAAGCAGATATAGCGGAATTGATGGATGATCTTAACGATAAAGTTTTGGCTCTTCTATTGTTTCGAATGCTTCCGAAACTGAAGGCTGTAGAAGTTTTTTCATTTCTAAGTGTAGACAATCAAAGAGATATTATTACCGCTATAAGCGAAACAGAACTACCTTACATTATAGAAAACATCTTCTTTGATGACATGATTGACATGATTGAAGAGATGCCGGCAGAGTTCGTCAACAGAGTTTTAATAAACATACCTCCCGAAAAAAGAAAACTGGTAAACCAATTCCTAAAATACCCTGAAGACTCGGCAGGAAGCCTAATGACCATTGAGTATGTGAGATTGACTGAAGATATGACTGTGAAGCAAGCTTTGGATCATGTACGCGAAATTGGATTAAAAAAGGAAACAGTTTATACTTGCTATATTACTAATATGCACGAAAAGCTAATCGGTATAGTTTCATTGCGTGCATTGGTTACTGAAAATCCTTCCCATAAAATTACTGAAATAATGGAGAAGGATATCATCGTGGTAAATACTCACGATGATCAAGAGTTGGTAGCCGAAAAATTTAAAAGATACGACTTACTGGCCATTCCAGTTGTAGATAATCAGGAGCGGCTGACAGGTATTATTACTGTTGATGATATTATCGACGTAATGGAACAAGAAGCCACTGAAGACTTCCAGATAATGGCTGCTATTACTCCTTCGGAAGAAGAGTATTTAGGCACTAGTGTTTTTATATTGGCTAAACATAGAATAATATGGTTGCTCATTTTATTGGTATCTGCTACATTTACAGGTACTATTATGAAAAACTTTCAACACACCATGGAATCTTTAATTCTTCTAGGAATGTTTATACCCATGCTGATGGATACTGGTGGTAATGCAGGAAGCCAAAGTTCAACATTGATCATTCGTGGTTTGGCTACAGGTAATATAAAACTTTCTGATGCTTTTCTTGTATTAAGAAAAGAATTTACAATTAGTCTTATATGTGGAGTTGTACTGTCAGCTGTAAATTTTACAAGAATTCTTATTTTTGAACCTCAGGTTCCAATTTTAGTAGCTTTAACAGTTTCAATCACCTTAATCACTACAGTGGTTATGGCTAAAGTCCTAGGTGGATTGTTACCTATTGCAGCTAAAAAACTAAATTTAGATCCCGCCATTATGGCAGGTCCACTTATTACAACTGTTGTAGATGCTATGAGTTTAATTATATACTTCAATGTTGCACAAGCAATACTTCACATCTAACAAATAGGCAGGATAGGATTATTGCATTTGAAAACAATAAGCTCCAAGTCGTAAACAATAAGTCGTAACTGTGCTGTTAATGCTTAATAATCAAATCTTCAATAACAGTTGTCTTTTCTTCACTGTGCTAATTGACTTAAGCAATTAAGCTTTTTGACTCTATATCGAAAAGGTAAAATTGCTATTCTCACTATTTGTCTGCTCAAAATGTAAGTGAGTTTATTTATACATACTTTCTATTCTCTTAAATTGCAAAATAAAAGAACGAGACAAGCTGAGTGGTTGCTCTCTTAGAAAAGCTTATTGTTTATAATGATTCTACTGTAACGCTATTTGCAGCAGTTTCTTATCACAATTAGTGTGCACACACTCAAATTGTAATGCAGGTCAACAAGCCCTGACTTTTCAGTGCTCTTTTTTTACTCTTAAACTATTATATGCTGTATTTTTTATACCAAGAGCTATTTCATTTGCTGATAAACTAGAGTAAAGATATCCCCTCTCCCCTTCTTAAATCACAATAAAAGCTAAAATATCAATTTAGGGTTGTATATTAAAATAAAACATCTACTTTTGCAGTGCACTATTTCACTAATACACTAAAGCAATTAACGGTATAAATTAAATAAACTATGATTGAGATTAACAACTTATCGTTTAAATATGGCAAGAAGTCTGTATTGAACGACATTACACTACAGCTTGAAGCTGGTAAGATTTATGGTTTACTTGGCGAAAACGGAGTAGGTAAAACAACACTATTAAAAATTATTAGTGGTTTGCAAAAGCCATCTTCAGGTAGCTGCACTGTAAAAGGAGAACATCCGTTTGATAGAACTCCCTCATTTTTAAGTAACATATATTACCTTCCTGAAGAGCTGGAATATATTCAAACAGACCATACATCTAATGAGTTTGCAAAACTAAACGGCACCTTCTATCCCCATTTTGATTTTGCTAAGTTTCAAACTATTTTGAAAGATTTTTCGGTAATCTCCAATCAAAAACTTTATAAATTATCACTGGGGCAAGCCAAAAAAGCAGCTATTGCTTTTGCTATAGCTACTAATACTGATTTACTATTAATGGATGAACCGAGCAATGGCTTGGATATTCCTTCCAAGACCCTATTTCGTCGTATTATTTCGGAATACTGTCTTGATACAGCATGCACGGTTATTTCTACTCATCAGGTACGCGACTTAGAGAACCTGATTGATCCTATTATCATTTTAGACAACCATGCTGTATTACTCAACGAATCACTTGAACGTATTTCGGAAAAGCTCTATTTTAATATGGAGCTTGTATCTCCAAAAGAGCCTCTTTATGCTGAGCCAACCCTTGGTGGTTTTGTTTGCGTAACCGAAAACAAAGGTTTTGGTGAAAGCCGCGTCAACTTAGAAGCTCTTTTCAACACCACAATGATGCACAAAAACAAAATAGTTGAACTTTTTAAACAAGCTTAATCTTATGAACAACAATACTTTTCAATTAGATAGATTTTCGAGTTTAGTGGTGAGAACACTAAATCAGAATAAAAGGATATTTATTATATCTGCATTAGTATTTGCTGGTATACCTCTGCTTCTCTGTCTTTTCAATATGATGATGATAGAGCCGACAAGTTTTTACCACCGTGATGTCTTATTTAGGTTATTACCTTATGTTACATTTATTTTTTCTCCATTTATATTTTTCTACAGCATCAACCATCCTAAGAAAGGGTTAACTGAAGTGATGCTTCCTGCTTCTATACCGGCGGT
>JAQVZQ010000209.1 GCA_028708095.1 Dysgonamonadaceae bacterium | reverse complement strand
CACAACTCCTCAACAGAGCCTATGCATTTTTCTTCCTTTCCATCTTCAGTTCGCCAAATGGGTAAGGGTGTTCCCCAATACCTACTTCTGCTCAAATTCCAATCTTGTAGGTTCTCCAGCCATTTACCAAAACGACCTGTACCCGTTGACTGTGGTTTCCAATTGATTGTATTGTTCAATTCAATCATGCGATCTTTACAAGCAGTGGTACGAATGAACCAGCTATCCAAAGGATAATAAAGGACAGGTTTATCCGTTCTCCAACAATGAGGGTAGTTGTGAACTTGCCTTTCTATACGAAAAGCCCTATTCTGTAATTTCAACATCACTGATAAATCAACATCGAGTGTTGCATCTTTATCAGTAAGTGTTTCATCATAATCATTCTTCACAAATCTACCTGCAAACTCGTCATATAGTTCTGTGTTGATATTATTTTCAACAAAAGAAGCATCTAGATCAGATAACTCAAAATATTTCCCGCTAAAGTCAACCATTGGACGTTCATTGCCATCTTTATCAAGTAGTGTTAGACCAGGCACATCGTGTTCTTTTCCAACACGTGCGTCATCAGCACCAAAAGTGGGAGCAATGTGTACGATTCCAGTGCCATCTTCAGTGGTTACAAAATCAGCAGTGATAACTTTAAAAGCATTATCCGAAGTTTTTACCCACGGAAATAATTGCTCATACTTCAGTCCTTGAAGTTCGGAGCCTTTCCAAACTTTATCTAATACACGATAAGGAACGTTTCTATCACCCTCTTTATAATCTTCAAAAGATAAGTCGACATCCTTTTCAGGAAAATAGGCATGAAGTAAGCTCTTTGCAAGCAATGCGGTCATTGGTTTTCCTGTATATTGGTTGTATGTTTGAACAGCTACATATTCTATATTAGGACCCACTGCAAGCAACATGTTTGATGGTAGTGTCCATGGTGTTGTGGTCCATGCCAATAGAAATGGTTCTCCAAACTGTGTAAGTTCAGCTGTAGGATTTGTAATTTTAAATTGGGCAGTGCAGGTAGTGTCAGTTACATCTTTATAGCAACCAGGTTGATTTAGCTCGTGTGTGCTAAGGCCCGTTCCCGCAGCTGGAGAATAAGGCTGAATGCTATATCCTTTGTACAACAAATCCTTTTCATATAATTGTTTGAGCAAATACCAAAGCGATTCAATATAACGATTTTCATAGGTTATATATGGGTCTGACATATCTACCCAATATCCCATCAATCGTGTCAACTCTTCCCACTCTTTGGTATATTTCATCACCTCAACGCGACAAGCATTATTGTATTCTTCTACAGTGATTTTATTACCAATATCTTCTTTGGTTATCCCCAGCGATTTCTCAACACTCAGCTCTACAGGCAATCCATGCGTATCCCATCCAGCTTTTCTGTTAACCAAAAAGCCTTTCATTGTTTTATATCTGCAGAAAATATCTTTAATAGATCGGGCAATAACATGATGTATACCCGGCATTCCATTTGCGGAAGGAGGACCTTCATAGAAAACATACTCAGGTTGCCCCTCACGGGATGTTAAACTTTTGCGAAACACATCATGTGTGTCCCACTTTTGAAGCATCTCTTGGTTTATAGCAGATAAATCAAACTCATTATATTCGGGAAATTTCTTACTCATTATCAGTGTATTTATACCTTATTGAAAACAGAGTGCAAAGGTAATAAATTTTTGACAATTGAAAATAAGAAAGATGTATTAAGAAACCCAATAATCTCAGCTATACAATTACAACTTGAGGATAAAACAAAATGAATTAAGGAATAAAATATCCTTCTCGCGACAATAGATGGTCGAGGTTAGCCACACCGTAAACTATAATGGCATTAACAATGGAGGTATGATTCATATAATCTGGCGGACATTTATCATATGTGTCGCGTGTTGTGTGCCAAATTTCGCCATAACTAAAATTTCCCCCATTTATATCTTCTGTGTTTAATTGAATAACAGGAACACCCTTCATTAAGAAAGGCGTTGAATCAGTTCCCCCTGCAACTAAGGGTTTGGCACGAGGTTGCATTTTGTTTATAGAAAAAGGGAATTCTGGATTTATGTCTTTTATGGGATTACATATTTTCTCAAAATCATTTAACATCGCATCTGGAACAGAAACTGATGTAGGCACCAATGGTCCACCATCGCGATTGAACATAGCAGATATGTTTTCCAACTTATCAGCATTGTCTTTCAACCAGGCAGTTGATCCCAACAATCCAAACTCTTCTCCAGACCATAATGACACCATAATAGAACGTTTTGGCTTACCTCCTGCTTTAACAATAAGACGTGCTGCTTCCATTGCAGGAGCAACTCCCGATGCATTATCAGATGCACCTGTAGCAACATCATATGAGTCAAGATGTCCACCCATTATCACATACTCGTCAGGGTATTTTGAGCCTTTTATAATTCCTATAACCGTATGATATGGAATGGGATCTAATCTAAAATGATTGCGAATATCAAATTCGAGTTGAAAGTATTGACGCTCCTTTGCCATTTGCTCAATTTTCTCAAACTGATGTTCGTTTAATTTTATATCTGGTACTTTAGGCAAATTATTCCAACTCATGCTATCAATGTTTTTTCTATCGTATAGAGCAGTTATAGGAACAGGGCTAGATTGAATAATGCCCAAAACTCCTGCCTCTACCATATCTCGATAAAACAAAGCGGGTTCTTCACGCATCGGAATGAGTTCTTTCTGTATTCCTTTATTTCTATTCTGTCTATTATAATTACGAATTACATCGTTCTCGGTTTCTATTTTAGCATTTATCGAGATAATAGAATCACGTGAAGCATCAGCACTTGTAGAAAAGTCAATAGGAAAACCTGTGCTTTTGCCTGATACTAAAACCCATGCTCCCTTCAATTTGCCTTTCATGCGGTTGAATTCACGTTGTGTTTTCGGTTCGACTAGTACATGTCCACGTTCCACACCTTTTGTGCCAACAGTATATGAAGGAGTAGCAAAATCGAGCGTAGTGATATCACTTTCTCCACTTATCATTTTTCCAAACCAGGGTCCACGATTAAACCCGATGGGCAATACAGCTGTTTGATGCAAGATTACATCCATTCCCAGTTCCTCAAATTCTTTTTTTGCCCATGCAACAGCGGTTTCATAATTTGCCGAACCAACTGGACGTCCTCCAATACGATTTGTAAGAACATCTAAATAGTGCATGGTTTGATTGTCAGTCTTACCAATTTCGATAATCTTCTGAACTACAGGATCATTTTGAGAGGATACTGTTTGGATTGAGAGAAAAAAGAAGAAAAGAAATACAGTGATAAATATTAAATACCGCATGATATAGGAGTATTAATGGATGTCACACAAATTTAAAGAAATATATCGGATTAATGTTTATGCTTGTTGTATATATTAAGATACCACATGGTTAATCATGAAAACATGATTATTATTTTATAATATTCCAATTATAAGTCCACTCCGAAAACCCTCAAATGCTGACTATTAGTCTTTTTCTGCCCTTTGTCCCTGAAGGGAAAAGTAGTAAGTAATAAATGGTAAGAGCATTTAGTCCTGAATGGACATGTTTTTCCAAATATCGCTAATTTTTTAAAATATGCACTGTTGCTTTTACTCCTGATCCTGTTAAAATAGCTACGAAAAAGGGTAAAGCCCTTTAAGAACATAGCACTGGCATCGCCTAGTCATGTTCGGAAGATTTTAAAATAATCAGATTTCTAGAATAGAAAAAAGATAGAAATGTTGATAACTTTCTGATTTTGAGATTTTAAAGTAGCTTAGAATCTCATGTTTTTATGATGATTCATTTTTTTTAAAAATAACTTACTCTCATGGACACTCGTTTTAATAAACCACTAGTTACCAACAATTTGAAGTCTGTGCTGTTGATAACTTTTTGTGTAAATGTTTGATTATAGATGCTGTGAATACTATTTTTGTTATATGATTTAAAAACAAAAACAAATGGCACTTTTTAATCATAAAATAAGACTAGTTGATATAATTCGTGAGATACCAGATGCAGAATTAACACGCTTAGCAAAGGAAACGCGAGTTGATTATTGCACTAAGGTCTTAAATGGCAAATTGATGTTTTATCTACTTTTGTATGGAATGCTTAAGATAAACCGTATGAGCCAACGTGGATTAGCAGATGCCTTTTCTTCTCCGATGTTTAGAATGATCTTTGATACGGGCGATAAAAAAGAAATTAGTCACAGTTCTATATCTGAGCGTTTATCTGTGATTGAATTAGATTTTTTCACGCTTGCTTATGATTGTATTTATAAACGGTTTAATTCTTTATACAGCAAGAAAGAGATTGCAAAAATGTCTTTGGAGCGTGTAGATAGCACTCTGGTAGCCGAAGCGAGCAATAAATTATTACAAGGCATGACCTGCGGTAATGAATACAAAAAGAAAAAGATGCTAAAATATACGATAGCATTTGATGGCATGTTTGCATCTTTCCCCCAGATTCATAGCCAAGAGAAATATGCTAACGAATCACTGGCTATACCTGAGAATGTAATTAATCATTGTAAGCAAACCAAAGATCATGCGAAGGTTTATCTTTTTGATAGAGGCGTTGTTTCAGGGTGTAAGTTTGTTGAAATGAAGAACACTGATAATCTCCTTTTTATAGGACGTTTAGTAGAGAATAGGAAGTTGAAAATTGTAGAAGAAAGATCACTTGAAGAAGTTGATTTTAGTTGCGGAGATTTACTTAGAGATGATTTAGTTCAGATTTATGGATCATCAAATACATTAAATAGTAAAGGCAATGTAGTGAGAAAGCTTGAACTCCTTGATGAAACCTTCCGTGTAGTACGTTTTAAACCAATAAAGGCAAAAGAAGATATTCTGTTGATAACCAATGCTGATAGTCTTCCGGCAGATACAATTGCTGAAATGTATAAACGACGTTCGGATATTGAGGTGTTTTCGTTTTCTCAAACAAGAATTAAACTTTAGCCATTTCCTTTCTCTTAATGAAAATGGTATACAGGTAATTATGTACATGACAATGATTACAGCTATGCTAACTATGATTTACAAGAAGGAAAATGAAATAGGATATAAAACGGCTGTTAGACGCATGGGAATAGAGTTAGAGACTTTAACAATAGCCATTGCAGTAGTACTGAGTGGTGGTGATTTGAAAAAAGTGAATTTAGATAGTCCTTAAAAAAATAGGATAGATTTTTAATGTATAAAAAATGAAATAATGAATTTATGCAAAACATAGCTTTAAATTTATCTTCCGAACATGACTGCCCAAACCCCCTATCTTTGTGCCACCTGACAAAGATATACATTTATTCTTTCTTTGTTTATTAATTGAAAGTTCAATAACTTTAGCTCTGGTTAAAAGTATCACTACTTATTTTATTCATTTTATTTTACCGACATGATTAATAACACTTGTCTTAATAAATGGTCTCGCCTTGAAACAAAAAGCTTAGACAACCAATTTATAAACGATATGGTTGAAGGTATGAACTGCTCTCCATTCGAGGCTAAAGCAGCCTTTTGCATAGCATAAAACTAAACAGTAGCAGAATAATTGAATATTGCACCCATAACCCCACTAGGGGTGCAATTTTTATAGCACCCAGCATGACACATCAACCATAACCTCGTAAGAGGTGGCATTATATATTAACATGTGGTGGATACAAAGTTTTCTCACTCCCCCTCGTTTCCGAACGAGGGGTACATGGTTTAGCGTTTGTAACGCAAAAAATATCAGCAACATAATCTACCGTTTGCAACCTAAAAAAACAGCCTAATTAATGTGCTTACAATTGCGAAGCAAAATAGATATTCGATAAAGCGACTCACGCATTACAATTAAACGCAAATTCTCTGTGCTGGCACTGGTCCAATATCATTAATTTAAGGGTCAAGCATCTCATCAATTGAATTTTTTTTCTCAAATTGATAATTTCACTTGTTATACAAAACGGAACATTTTGGACTTACATGACGAACAGTGTGGTATGCAAATATGAGATATGGATTAGGGCTGAAAGCCCGATATAATTCAGCCCAGGCTGTAAGGCTTGGGTGTCAGTTAAATACAAGGTTATGAGGGCTGAAGGCCTGACATAAAATAAGTATTGACACAGTTATGTCAGCCTTTACGAGCCCTCAATATTATTTACTGACAAACACCCGAGGCTTCACCTCGGGCTGAAATATGCCAGCCCTTTAGGTAGGGTGTCCAAAACTATGTTCCTAAAACTACCCTGCTTTTCCTAAGCGTTTAATACGTAATTGCACAAGATTTGGAGTTAAATTTTCCTTTGCCCAAGTATCTATGTGTTTCATTCGCTTCT
>JAQVZQ010000208.1 GCA_028708095.1 Dysgonamonadaceae bacterium | reverse complement strand
ACGCAAAAAGCGGTTGTTTGTGTGAACGGGACCAATGCACTCCATATGGCCATGCTCCTGGTAGGTGTGGAAAGAGAAGACGAAGTCATTACCTAGGCTTTGACTTTTATCGCCACATGCAATGCCATCAGTTCCATTGGTGCACACCCAGTTTTTATTGATGTGGACAAAGATACCATGGGTTTATCTCCCGATGCGATGGAAGCCTGGTTAAAGGAAAACGCAGAAATAAATGGAGAAAGCTGTTACAACAAAAGAACCGGCAAAAGAATCAAGGCCTGTGTGCCGATGCATACTTTCGGGCACCCCGTTCATCTCGATAAACTGGTAGACGTCTGCAATCGCTATCATATAGAATTGATTGAAGATGCTGCCGAAAGTCTTGGAAGCTTTTACAAAGGGAAGCATACCGGTACTTTCGGAAAGATTGGAGCAATCAGTTTTAACGGAAACAAAACAATCACCACCGGTGGTGGGGGAATGTTGCTGTTTCAAGATGAATCACTCGGGAAATACGCGAAGCATCTGACCACACAGGCAAAAGTACCACATCGCTGGCAATTTGTCCATGATGAAATAGGTTACAACTACCGGATGCCAAATATAAACGCTGCCCTGGGTTGCGCACAGTTGGAATGCCTTGACAGGTTCATTGAAAGTAAGCGTGAAACAGCTCAACAATACAAAGAGTTTTTCAAATCTATAGAAGGAATAGATTTTCACGAAGAACCGAAAGATAGTCTTTCAAACTATTGGCTAAATGCTATATTATTGAAGGATAAAAAGTCTCAAGTGGATTTTTTGGAGTATACTAACGAACACGGAGTTATGACACGTCCTATATGGGAACAGATGAATAGACTTACAATGTTTAATAAATGTGAGAATGATGGTTTGAAAAATACTAATTGGTTTGCAGATAGGGTTGTAAATATTCCAAGTTCAGTAAGATTGAAGAATTTTTAAATGAAACAACTATTAATATTAGGTGCTGGTGGAATGGGGAAAGAGATTCTCTATACTGCCCAACATTCAATTGGGTATGGGACAGAGTTCGTAGTGAAAGGCTTTCTTGATTTTCCAAACCAAGACTGGGATACGAATGTTTATCCACCTATTCTTGGGATAGAAGATGATTATAAGATACAGTCTAATGATATTTTTACGTGCTCTATTGGAAATGTCCATTTAAAACGAAAAGTTTGCGAGAAGATGAGATTACGTGGAGCCATGTTTCAAACCTTAATTCATAAAGAAGCTAATATTCGAGAAAATGTTAAAATTGGAGAAGGCACAATCGTTGATTGGAATGCAACAGTTGGTTCAGATGTAATAATAGGTGAAAATTGTCTAATACAATTATTATCTATAGTGGGTCATGATTGTAAAATAGGTAATTATTCAAGAATAGACACACAATGTGTTTGCGTTGGAGGTGTGGTTTTACAAGATTGCGCTACTATACATACTGGAGCAGTTGTGAGCCATAAAGTAGTTGTAGAGAATGATGCTACTGTTGCTGCAATGAGTTTTGTAATTAGAAGAGTTAAAGCAGGTACTACTGTTCAAGGAAATCCTGCAATTAAAGTAGATTATTAACAAATATGGGCAAAGCATTTATTTTTCCTGGTCAGGGTTGCCAGAAAGAGAAAATGGGTAAAGACCTGTACATGCAGTTCCCGAAAGCCAGGGAACTTTTTGAGAGAGCTAATGATTTTCTTGGAAGGAGAATTACCGATGTGATGTTCTTCGGAAACGAGGAAGATTTGATGGAGACGAAGAATACACAGCCATCGGTTTTTTTGTACGAGTGTATATTAGCGATGTGTCAGGAAGATGTCAAACCTAATGTGGTTGCAGGACACTCCTTAGGTGAGTTTGCTGCATTAGTTGTTAATGGGACTATCAGTTTCGAAGATGGCTTAAACTTGGTTCTTAATCGTGCTCTTATTGGTCAGAAGGCATGCGAAAAGCACCCTACTGGTATGGGAGCAGTTATAGGTCTTTCTGATGAATACGTATCAAAACGTATCAAGGAGATATGGGATGAAAGTGGCGAACCAGTGTACTTCGCAAATTATAATGGTCCTGGTCAGGTGGTAATTTCAGGATCTCGCAAAGGTGTTCGTTTGGCGTGCAAAGCATTGATGAGGGAAGGAGCTAAAAAGGCCGTACCTCTTGCTATTAGTGGAAGTTTCCATACACCTTACATGAATGAAGCCCGTGAGGAGCTTGGTGAGATAATCAAGGCCACAAAATTCAGTTCCCCGATTATTCCAATTTATCAGTGTGTTGATGCTCTTCCTCATACGGATCCTGAGAAGATTAAAAACAACTTGATTCAACATATCACACATCCTGTACTTTGGACAGATGTGACACACAACATGGTTAATGATGGAGTGACAGAATTTTATGAAGTCGGGACAGATGATACGCTTGAGAAGATCGTGGAAAGGATGTATCCTTCATTACACTCACAATCACTGCTTGACGTGCCTACATACGCAGGTAAAGTTAAAAATTATAAAGTCGTTAAAGAATAAGTTTTTAGTATTAAACATTTTAAATATAACATTATGACAATTGATGAATTTGTAAAAAGATTTTCAGAGGAATTTGATGAAACTCCGGTAGAGAAGTTTGCAGTTGGCACACTTTTTAAAGGTTTGGACGAATGGGGTTCGCTCACGGCACTTTCAATTATTGCTATGGTTGATGAAGAGTTTGAGAAAAGAATCACAGGCGCTGATATCCGTAACAGTGAAACGATCGAGGATCTGTACAATCTTGTAATGTCCAAGTAATGGAGTACAATCCTTTCTCCCTAGAAGGAAAAACCATACTTGTCACAGGAGCTTCTTCCGGAATCGGAAGAGGCATCGCTGTCGAATGTTCTAAAATGGGCGCCAAGTTGGTTATTCATGGTAGAGACCTTGGTCGACTGGAAAAAACACTAAGTATGTTAGCTGGTGATGGTCATAAGGCTATTCAGGCAGATCTTTCTAAGCAAGAAGAAATTGATAGATTGGTAGAACAGTCCCCTACTATCAATGGAATCGTCCACAGTGCTGGCATTCCTAAGATATGCGCGGTTAAATATATTGACCGTACATTGCTGGAAGAGATTGTGAATGTAAACGAATTAGCCCCAATATTGTTGACTACGGGTCTGTTGAAGAAAAGAAAGTTGCAGAAGAAGTCATCCGTCGTGTTCGTAGCATCTATGTCTGGTGTCTTCATTGGTAATATTGGTGAAGCATCTTATGCTGCAACAAAAGGAGCAATAGCAGGTTTTATAAAGAGTGCCGCTCTTGAATTGGCAGCCCAGGGAACCAGAGTCAATACCATCTGTCCAGGACTTGTACCGACAAGTATTTTGTCTTTATCGAATGAAGTTTTTACTGAAGAACAATTGAAGGATACGATGTATGGTCGTTACCCTTTGAAGCGAGTTGGAACACCTGAAGATATTGCAAACGCTTCTATCTATCTGCTATCAGATGGGTCAAGCTGGGTTACGGGTATCAACCTATTGATAGATGGTGGTTATTGTCTCACATAATTTATAATTTATGGCATTATTGAGATTTGAAAATATAGGTCTTCGTGCAGTTAGTGCAACGGTTCCTCACAGGGTTGTGAAAACCCGTTCTCTGACTGAATATTATTCAGAAGAGGAAATAGAAAAATTTATCAGTGCTACCGGAGTAGAAGAACGTCGCTTTATTGATAAAGATAAAAGCGCCTCGGATCTTTGTTATAAGTCAGCCTGTCAGATATTTGATGAGACTGATATTAATCGTAAAGATATCGACGCATTGTTTTATATAAGCCAGACGCCTGATTATAAGATTCCTGGATCATCTATTATACTTCAAGATAAGCTTGGATTGAGTAAATCTACCATTGTTTATGACATCAACATGTCTTGTTCGGGGTTTATTCATGGCCTATTGATGGCGTATAATTTTTTACAGCATGCTGACATAAACAATGTTATGGTGATGGTTGGTGAAACTCTTTCCAAAATGATTTCGCTTCAAGATAAGAGTACAGGCAAATTGCTTGGAGATGCAGGAACAGTTGCAGTAATCAGTAAGGGTGTACAATACGGTGAGAGTTTCTTTTCTATCTGCACTGAAGGTGACAATATCAATTCGGTGATTATCAAGGGTGGTGGTGCGAAAATTCCAAGTTCCCCCGAAACACTAAAAATGCAGAAGTGGGGAGATGGAAGCATTAGAAACCTGGAACAGATTATTATTGTAGGAGACGATGTGTTCAGTTTTGCAATATCTGTTTTACCAAGGGACATTAAAAATCTTCTCGAATTTGCAGGAAAATCGATTGATGAAATAGATAAATACGCTTTCCACCAAGCTAATAACTATATGACTAACTATATAGTGAAAAAAGCAAAGGGTAATCCTGATAAATTATTGCAATCAATACAAAAGTATGGTAATACTGCCGGAACATCCATACCCCTTTGTCTTGTAGAAAACAGGGATAAAATTAATACTAATGATAGTATCCTTATGAACGCTATCGGGGCAGGATTCGCTTATGGAACCGCCCTGTTGAATATTGCAGACTGCAAGATATTGAAACTACAAGAATTATAAATGAAAGTATTTATCAAGGCAATTACCTATCACTTGCCGGAAAATGTTCTCACAAATGAGAAGATTGCCGGTGAGTTTCCCGAGTGGACGGTAGAAAAGATAGATAAGAAGATAGGCATCAAGCAGCGTCGTGTAACATCCGAGGGTGAAACTGCAAGTGACCTATCTGTTGGCGCAGCAGAGAAACTATTCGCAGAGCATGATATTGATCGTTCAATTGTAGATTACCTGATTTTTGTCACTCAAAGTCCAGATTATCACCTTCCTACAACAGCTTGCATCATTCAGACACGTCTGGACCTTCCCCAAAGGCTTACTGCTATTGATGTTAACTTGGGTTGTAATGGCTTCGTTGCAGGTCTTTCTTTGGCTAAGGCTGTTATAATTGCAGGACAGGCTAAGAATGTATTGCTGCTTACTGGTGAAACATATTCTAAGTATTTACACAAACGTGACAAGAGTAACCTTACAATCTTTGGTGATGGAGCCGCAGCGACTCTTGTTACAACAGAAGGCATTGCTGAAGTGGGGGAGTTCGTAATTGGAACAGATGGAACTGGAGCAGATAATCTGATAGTAAAGACTGGTTGTGCACGCCATCCTCTTCCTGCGAATGACTTAAAGTTCGACGATTTTGGTAATCCTCACTCATCTGATAATCTATTTATGGATGGGCCAGCCATTCTGAATTATTCATTGGAGAGCATTCCTCAAATTGTGGAAGACGTTTTGGTGAAGAATAATGTTATAATGGAGGAAATAGACCTACATGTTTATCATCAGGCAAATATTTTTCTTGCCGAGCTTGAACGAAGGAAACTTCGAATTCCACAAGAGCGATATTATTGCAATATAGAGAATGTGGGTAATACAGTATCTTCAACAATTCCTATCGCTTTGCGTATGGCTTTGGATGATGGCACACTGCATAGTGGTATGAAGGTACTATCTGTTGCACAAGGACTAGGATATACTTGGGGTGGAATGGTATTGTATTTTTGATGCTTAGAGTAGAAAGATTTATAAATGAATTGATGTCCTCGAATTGCTTTATCGTTTGGGATGATGTTGCCCTGCGTTGCATCATTATTGATCCAGCGAGTGAAAAGTCACTACGAGAGATTGAGTTTATAGAAATGCACGGATTATTAGTTGATTACATCATCTTGACACACGAACACACTGATCATTCTTGGGGCGTGAATTCTCTGTTGGAAAAATACCAAACAGTCCAGGTTGTATGTTCTGATTTTTGCAAACAATCTCTTAGTAAAGAGTCTAGAGCATATTTCCAATTATATTACGACGATCCAAATTATGATTTTTGTGTAGCACGGGTTGATATAACTATAGAAGAATTGAACTGGTATTTGAATTGGTGTGGTCATGTAATTAGTTTTATTAATACTCCAGGGCATAGCAAAGGGTCGGTTTGTTTTTCTATAGAAGAAATGCTCTTTGGAGGTGATACGCTAATGCCATATAAACCTTTTATCAAAAAAAAAAATGGTGGTTCAAAAGAAGAGTTTTCGGATAGTTTAAGAAAAATACAGAGCATCTTTAAATCAAATACGATTGTATATCCTGGTCATGGTGATGTGTCTAAGTTGAAAGATTGTATTTATCAGTGACTTTTTGATTTAAAGACACTCTAAACGACTGTTTAAAGGAGAAATATTAGTTTGCTGACAGAGTATTCAATATTTAGTATCGAGTAGTGTAAGTATATGAAAAAGCAGATTATTCCCATTGGTGGTGAGCCTTATTATTCACCCTGGAAGCTCCTTACACCTCGTAAGAATAATATTCATAGCAATTTC
>JAQVZQ010000207.1 GCA_028708095.1 Dysgonamonadaceae bacterium | reverse complement strand
TTGAGTTTGTAGATGCATTGCCAAAAACAATAAGTGGAAAAATAAAAAGAGCAGAGATAAGAAAAAAGTAAATGAATGTGGTGTTTATAAATGTTGATGCTTAAATATACTTTTAAAATAAAATGAGGGCAGATATTTGAAATCTGCCCTTTATAGCTCAAAGAATACATTTATATTCTGTCTTATGTGAGTATTGCTATTCGTGCATACAATACATTATTTTTTGTTGTTCTGTTGCCAAAGAATTAATGCCCTTGCAATTGCTTTATCAGCAATTGGTGCCATTACTTCGTAGCCTGCTATTGTTGGGTGAACACCATCTTTAGTGTATTCTGCTTTCAAACCGTTTCTTTCGTCAGCCATGGGTGTAAAATAGTCTGCATACACAATACCATGGGTGTCGGCATAATTTTTTATACGTTTGTTTAGTTCAATAATTTTATCAACGGGTTCAAGACCTTTTTTCCAAGGGTAATCAAATACTGGTAATACAGAGCATAGGACGACCTCAATGTTATGTGCTTTCGCTAATTCTGCCATTGAATAAAGGTTATCTTCAATCATTTCTAGGGTAGAGGGACCTGTGTTGCCAGCAATGTCATTTGTTCCAGCGAGAATAATCACTATTTTTGGGTATAACTTAATAACATCGGCTCGGAAGCGAATCAACATTTGAGGAGTTGTTTGTCCACCAATGCCCCTATTGATATAATTGGGATTGTCAAAAAATTCTGGCACATTTGTTATCCACCCTTGCGTGATGGAGTTGCCCATGAAAACAACCCGGTCTTCATTTGTTCTTGGTAGTCCGACTTCTGCGTTGTCTTTTTCAAATCGTTTTATATTTGCCCAATCTTGGGCGTTTGCTTTAAAAGTTACGTTCATAGATAATAAAAATGCGATAAGTATTGCAATACGTAATAATTTCATAACATCTGATTATTTTTTATGTGTAGATAATTGATATAAATAGTAATACTTTAAAAGTCAATTTTAAACAATAATCTTGAATAGTGACTATAATATTTGTTAAACATTTGTTGATAGTTTTTGTTTGTACTTCTTTTGTTCAAAAAATTATAAAGTTTCTTTCATTGGAGAGTTCTTCGTATAAAAACTGTAATTTAGAGCTTCAAATTTAATATACAAAGATTATATAATGCGTAAACCTGTAAGAATAATTGTAATTGTAGGTATTATCCTATTGATACTGGGGATGATCTTTTATCCAAATATAAAAAATGCTTTTGTAAGTAACGACGATCAACCTTCTTCTGGTCAGTCTGCAACGACTCAAGGTGCCCAAAAACTGAGTGTTAATGCTAAGGTGTTAAAGCCAGAAACCTTGAACGATGTGTTTAGAACACAAGGAGTGTTATTACCTGATGAAGAGGTGGATTTGATTTTTGAAACTTCAGGCAAAATCACACAAATCAATTTCAAAGAAGGTTCGTATGTAAATAAAGGACAGCTATTAGCAAAGGTGAATGACGCCCCCTTGCAAGCAGAGCTTAAAAAGTTAGAAGCCCAATTGCCTCTGGCTCAAGAGAGGGTGTTTCGTCAAAGAACACTTTTAGATAAAGATGCCGTTAGTCAAGAAGCTTTTGAAACTATCACCACTGAATTGAATAAACTAAAAGCTGATGTGGAATTGGTGAAAGCCCGCATTGCACAAACGGAATTGCGTGCTCCTTTTAGTGGAATGATTGGTTTGCGCATGGTAAGTGAGGGAACATATGCATCGCCCCAAGTAGTGGTTTCAAAGTTAACTAAAATATCACCCCTCAAAATCGAATTCTCGGTGAATGAACGTCAAGTGAATGAAATTGGTGATGGAACAAAACTAGAATTCACAATTGATAATGATTTAAACACTTATTCTGCTTCTGTTTATGCAATCGAAACAACACTTGAGGGTAATACCCTAACATTAAAAGCACGTGCACGTTATAATAATCTAGGAGGTAAATTGAAACCTGGAAGATATGCGAATATTGAAATACAACTCAGTGAAATAACAAATGCTATAGTTATTCCTAGCATTGCTTCGATTGCAGAAATGGGTCAAGATATCGCATATGTCTATCGTGACGGCAAAGCAAAACGAGTAGTTCTCAACAAAGGTTTACGAACAGCTTCATCTGTTCAAATTATAGAGGGGTTAAATATTGGAGATACACTATTAACTACTGGAGTGATGCAATTGCGCGATGGCATAAATGTATCGATTACAAAATTTGAGGAGTAATATTTTAGAGGAATTATTGAATGACATTATCTGAATTAAGTATAAATCGGCCTGTTCTATCCACTGTATTTATATTGGTTATTATTCTCTTCGGTATCATTGGATATCGAAGTTTGGCTGTACGAGAATATCCAAGTGTTGATAATCCCATTATAACGGTGAGCGTGTCTTATCCAGGAGCTAACGCCGATGTAATTGAGAAACAAATAACAGAACCATTAGAACAAAACATTAACGGCATTCCGGGCATTCGTTCGTTGATGAGTAGTAGTAGCCAAGGACGTTCGCGTATCACAGTTGAGTTTGAATTATCTGTAGATATGGAAACTGCTGCTAATGATGTACGCGATAAAGTGTCTGTTGCTCAAAGATATTTGCCGCGTGATGTTGACCCACCCACGGTAGCCAAGGCTGATGCTGATGCTGAGCCTATTATGCAAATAACGGTGCAGAGCGATTTGCGCTCGTTATTGGAGTTGAGTGAAATTGCAGAGCTTACCGTTAAAGAGCGTTTGCAAACTATTCAAAACGTGAGTTCGGTTGCTATATGGGGTGAAAATAGATATGCAATGCGGTTGTGGTTAGATCCTATCAAGATGGCTGCCTACAAAATCACACCGATGGATGTGAAAAGCACATTGGACAGAGAAAATATTGAGTTACCTGCTGGTAGCATAGAGGGGGATGACATTGAGCGCTCCATCCGTACTTTAGGATTGATGATAACTCCTGAGGAGTTTAACAATCTTATTATAAAGGAAGATGATTACCGTATTGTTAGGTTTGGTGATATTGGCTTTGCTGAGTTAGATGCTGAGAATAGGAAGAATATTTTACGTCGCAATGGCATTCCAATGGTGAGCACAGTAATTATACCACAGCCAGGAGCTAATCAAATTGATATTGCTGATGAGGTACGTATTCGTCTCGAACAAATGAAGAAAGATTTACCCGAAGATGTAATTGTTGATGTAGCTTACGACAGCACGCGTTTTATTCGAGCATCTATTAACGAGGTGAAAACAACCGTATACATTGCATTTGCTCTTGTAGTAATCATTATATTTTTATTTTTGCGCGATTGGCGCGTTACAATCATTCCCGCCATTGCTATCCCTGTTTCTTTAGTTGGTTCGTTTTTCATAATGTATTTGGCAGGTTTTTCCATCAATGTGCTTTCGATGCTTGCCATAGTTCTGGCTGTTGGATTGGTGGTAGATGATGCCATTGTTGTCGTCGAAAATATTTATCAGAAAATAGAACAAGGAATGAATCCTCGTGAGGCAGCCATTGCGGGTTCACAAGAGATTTTCTTTGCTGTTATCTCCACAACAATCACGTTGGTTGCGGTGTTTTTCCCGATTGTTTTCTTAGAAGGAATGACGGGTCGTTTGTTCCGTGAGTTTAGTATTGTTGTTTCGGGTGCAGTAATTATCTCCTCTTTTGTTGCGCTTACCTTTACTCCAATGTTAGCATCCAAGATGCTTGTTAAGCGAGAAAAAAAGAATTGGTTTATGCGCAAAACTGAACCTTTCTTTGAAAATATGAATAACTCTTACGAGAAATGGCTGGTCTATTTCGTAGCTCACAAAAATTTAGTGATACCTATTTTTCTCGTTACCATTGTACTTATTTTTGTGTTTTTCAAATCTATTCCATCCGAAATGGCACCACTGGAAGACCGTTCACAAGTTATGGTGAGAACGACCCTTCCTGAAGGGGCAACTTACGAATATACACGCGATTATACCAATAGAATTTCACATATAGTTGATTCTTTAGTACCCGAAAAGGAATCGAATATGACTATTATCTTTGGCACATTTGGTATGGTACGCCTTACCTTACCCGATATGACAGAACGAGAAAGAAGTCAAATGGAGATTGCTGATGAGTTGTCAAAAGGAGTGAGGCCCGAAACTGCTGCTCGTGCTTTTGTAATTCAACAATCCACTTTTGGTGGAAGACGTGGAGGTATGCCACTTCAATATGTGCTACAAGCACCCAGTATTGATAAGTTGGAGGAGTTTATTCCACCTTTTATGGCAAGGGTAAACGAGAGTCCTTATTTTCAAATGGCCGATGTGAACTTGAAGTTCTCAAAACCAGAAACCCGTATTGTTATTGATAGAGATAAAGCTGCATTGTTGGGAGTAAGCACCCGAGATATTGGACAAACATTACAATATGCATTGAGTGGACAACGCATGGGATATTTCTATATGAACGGTAAACAGTATCAAATATTGGCTGAAATCAATCGTCAACAAAGGAATAGTCCACTGGACTTGAAATCTATTTATTTGAAAAATAACCAAGGAACAATGATTCAAATGGATAATTTAGTAGAGTTGGAAGAATCGGTAGCACCTCCACAACTTTATCGTTATAATAGATTCAACTCAGCTACAATATCGGCAGGGCTTGCGCCTGGTTACTCACTGGGCGAAAGTATTGAAGAGATGGATCGCATTGCTTCGGAAGTGCTTGACGATTCATTTAGAACAGCATTAGAAGGAGAGTCACGTAGCTTTAGAGAAAGTTCATCAAGCTTGATGTTTGCTTTTTTATTGGCACTGGTTCTTATCTTTTTAATTTTAGCGGCACAATTCGAAAGTTTTAAAGACCCCTTTGTAGTTATGCTAACTGTACCACTTGCAGTAACAGGAGCACTGTTCTTTATGTGGCTTTTTGGTGTTACCATGAATATCTATAGTCAAATTGGTATTATCATGCTCATTGGACTAGTTGCCAAAAATGGTATTCTTATTGTTGAGTTTGCCAACCAACGTCAAGAGAATGGCATTGAGAAATTGGAGGCAATACAAGGTGCATCCGTACAGCGATTACGCCCCATTCTTATGACTAGTTTATCAACAATTCTTGGGCTTCTTCCTTTAGCATTGGCTGTAGGTGAAGGAGCTAATGGACGTATTGCTATGGGAGTTGCTGTGATTGGAGGATTGCTTGTTTCTACATTGCTCACACTTTTTGTGGTACCCGCTATGTATATGTTCATCTCAACACATAGAAATGTTAGTGAAGTTGAAGCGGTCGATGAATTATCAAATCAAGATTGAAATGAAAAGAGTTTTTAGTTTTATAATATTATCCATATTGGTATCATTTTCTTGTCTTAGCATTGGGCAGGTCATCAATTTGGAAGAGTGCTTAAGAATTGGTTTAGAACAAAATTTCGATATACGGATTATGCGTAACAAACAAGACATTTCTGACAGAAATGTAACTTGGGGCAACGCCGGACTTCTTCCCACGATTGATGCCAATACAGGATATAATTTGAAAAGTGACAATGCTAATCAAACTCCTGCTGATGGATCTGACGAGAATACTATACGCAATAATAATACTCAAACACTTAATGCAAGTGTTAATCTGAATTGGACCATCTTTGATGGATTTAATGCACAAACTAACTACCAAAAGTTGAAAGAACTGAGGAGTGTAGGCGAATTGAATACCCAACTGTCAGTTGAATCATTCATTGCCAATTTATCTGCAGAGTATTACAATCTGGTGCAAGAGACTATGAGGATGAAAAACCTGAAGTCGGCTGTGAAACTTTCCGGTGAACAGCTGCGCATTGTGGAGGCACGATATCAAATTGGTTCTTTGTCAAGATTAGATTTGCAGCAAGCACGAGTCGATTTCAATGCTGATAGCTCGCGCCTTATCCGTCAATACGAAGTGCTGAACACTTCTCGTATAAAACTCAATGAGCTAATGGGGGTCGAAGATGTGGAAACTCCATTGGTTGCTGCTGACACCGCTATAATTTTAAAGCCCATTGAACCAAAAGATGTTTTGTGGAGCAATGTTTTGTCATCAAACATATTATTACAACTTACTCAAAAAGACATTGCATTGAGTCAGCTTAATCTCAAAAACATTGAGAGCAACTACTACCCTTATGTGCGTTTGAACACTGGTTATGGTTTTTCTCATTTCAATTATGATGTTGGCAGTTTAGACAAACAACGTACTTGGGGACCCAGTGTAGGTATAACCGTTGGCGTAAATATCTTCGATGGGTTTAACAAACGACGTGAACAAAAGAATGCTCGCACCCGCATCGAGAATACACGACTAGAAAAGGATCAAATGCAATTGGCTGTCAAAAGTGATTTCTCAAATATGTGGCAGTCTTATCTTAATAACTTAGAACTCTTCAAACTGGAAA
>JAQVZQ010000206.1 GCA_028708095.1 Dysgonamonadaceae bacterium | reverse complement strand
CCAAATCAGCCATCACTTTTTGATTAAGGGGGGCTTGGAAATAAAAACACACCTCTCATTCACCTATTCATCGGTGATTGAGAGATGCGTTATGCCCTTTTCTAACTTTTAGCGGACACCAATAATACAAGATATAATCAAAGCGAGCATTGCCCTACTCTTGCTTCGTTCGTCTGTTCCTTAATTTCATAAACATCGAAAGCCTTATCTTTATTCTTTTCTCATCAAAGACTTAACCCACATTGCAATATTAATTCAAATACTTCTTGCTAAACAGCATCTTGTTAGTCTAAATATTCCGATTTCAGCACTACAAATTTTTTCCTTGTGAAGCCATAACCCTCTCCAAAAAACGCTTTGCTTCAAGAACTGGTAACGACTCCATATTAGACAGCTTTGCATGTAGTTGCATGTTTAACTCCTCTAGAGTTAACTGATCGTTTTCGTCAATGTAGTTTTTCTCAAAAAGATATCCTTCAAGTTCCTCTATTTTTAAGCTCATAAACCCTGAAACTTCCCGTGCCCATAGAGCTTCAATTAATCGCTTAGGGTTATGATCTACTTCTTTCAACTTAGCATCAACCAAATCTATAAATCTATCCGACACACAGTCTGAGTCTAGCAATACTGCCCTATCAATTGGTTTTGCCCTTCCTTTTTGATACAGTTCTTGATAGAAATTCAGCAATTCAACTTTATTATCAATTACTTTAAGAGTAAACTCATTTAAACCTTTCACTTTGCCTTGAAACTTTACATAACTCTTTAGTTGCCCATAATATTGAATTCCACGCTGCAAACAAGCGTACAACAGTTCATTATCTTCAATAATGTAAGATAAATAAAGTTGTTCTGGTGTGTCTTTAAGCAAGTGATACTGTTGTGGGCTCAACAATTGATGGTATTCTTCATTTGAATAACCATTTGGAGAAGGGACTTCTGCAAATTGTAGAGAAGGAGTTTCTGGCAACTCTCCCAAACTGTACACTATTTGCTCGTTCGCTTGTCCTTTCAAAACTACTATTTGCCCATCAATATCTGGATGTCTGGCAAGATGCTCTTGCCATTTCTTCAATTCGTCAGCTTGTGCGGTGAAGTAAAAAACCTGTCGCCCTTCTTTACTAATCTCTATCAAAGCTTCAATAATCTGTGTTGCTCTAAGGTCATCGCTGTTTGCCAACACCTCATCTGCCAAAATGGGAAGTTTGACTCCTGATTCTTGACTTTCGATAAATGCCAATCTTACTGCAATTAACAATTGAATACGAGTGCCCGAAGACAAATGATCAAGCGGTTGCCCTTGATTCAATATTGTATCTTTTGCTCTAAAACTAGCTCCTACACTGTCATCCAATATCAATTCATAATGTCCATGGGTTATTTTATTAAACAACTCATTCGCTCGGTTAAGCACCTTTGAACTACTATGTTCTTGCGTTTTCTTTTTCAACCCGTTTACAATCACATCTCCTGTGATTAAGGTCATGGTGTTGAGGTAATTCTGCTCTAAATTATTGAGTGCTGCCTCCCTTTCTGTCAATGCTACTTCTAATTCGTGTCCTGTTCTTTCTTTATTAACATGAGCTTCAATCTTTGCTATTTCAGTATATAAAGCCTCTGTTTCATTCGACAGCTTGGTGTACTTTTCTTTTTGCTCTTCTGCTTCTTCGCATGGTAGGGTTAATAGTTCTTCCTTCTTATCCGTATACAAAAGATGGTCTTGCAACTGATTTTCTTTTTCTGTCAAACGACGCTTGGCTTGTTCAAACTCTTTTTCAAAATCGTCATAGCTCTCTTTTTTAGATAATAGCATTCTCAACTCTTCCTTTGCCCCGACTTCTAAATTCAATCTGCTATAAATGGAGTGGAGCTCTTCTCTGTCTTTTGTTTTTGACGCATCATAGACAAGCTTTTGCTCGTCCAAATGTTTACTATCGCTTAATAGTGTAGAACGTCTGTTTTCATCCTCATTCATCTTTCTTAAGAATGCTTTGGCGGAGGCTACATCAGAGGCAGGTTTTACATCCACTTCGTTCAATATTGAGTTGATATGGGCTAAAGTTTCTGTGTAGATTTTGTTCTCCTCTTCGTAAGAGAGTAGATTTGCTTGTAATTCATTGTTGTATTTTTGCCATTTTTGCAGGTTTTTCAAAAACCAATATAAGCCCGAATAGGACTCAATGTTTTCGACAGACAACTCTGGAATATTACTCAGCTTATCTATCCAAGTCTCTCGTTTAGCTTCCAGAGTCTGAAATTGAGGCTCGATTTGTTCCAGTAAACCATTTAACTCCGTCAAACGGCGATTGATTTCATTCTGTTGTTTCACTTCGTGCAGCTCTTGATGGAGTTCTTCCAATCGTTTTGATACTTCCTCTTCTTGCCAACTCGCTGGTTCGGGTATTCCAGTTTTCTTAAAATCATTTACACGTGTTTCTTGTATTGAGTTGTCCGGCTCTGCATCTCGCCCTTTAAACAAAACAAACAATAGCATGGCAAACACACCTATTAATCCTATTGTCCAACCATAGAGATAGGTTAAAGGAACTGTTATTAAACCTATAATCAACAAAGCCCACAACTGCCAGCGTGAGGAGCTCGATGGTGTTGCGTCTTTTTCAAACCAATTTAACAAGTGGCGAATGGCGAGATTTAAATCAGTCTCTGTATGTGTCTGTTCTTCTTTTTCTTTGTTTAGGCGCTTAATTTCGTTTTCAAGTTGCTGTCTCTTATGTAATAAACGATGAGCCTCTTCGAAGAAACTATCCAAATCACGAACATTCTCTAAATCTAACGCTTCAAGGTCTTCACTCTTTAGTGTAGAAAAAAGATTACTAAGCACTACTTTTGTCTCACTCTTGTTCTTAGCAATCTCAATGCGTCTGCTTTCTAAGTTTCGCTCCCAATTTGATAGTTTATCCACATTTTCGCTCAGTTCATCCAAAACTTTTTTACCAAATCCTCCCTCAGGAATTTGGAGGGCTGACAATTCCTCTTCTTGACTCTCTTTTTTGCGGCAAATAGCGTTAATCTCTTGAGTAGTCTTTTCTATTCTTTGTTCTAATTTTGAAATCTCCTCATTTTCAGTCCCAATCAACAGCTCCATTTGTTCAGGATAAGAAGACTTTTCTGACTCTAAGATTTCATAATTATTCTTTGCCTTCAAAAAATCAATAAAACGTTCATAAAGTTGCTTTAATTTGGAAGCATGCTTTGCCTCTTCATATTTCTCTTGCAAAGCAGTAAGCCTTTGTTCTTCTTTCTGCAGATTCTTTTGTTTGGTTTTAATATTATCCACATGCTTGCGCTTTGCTTCATACTCTTTATATTCACTCAAACCTAGACTGGGTGTTGTAGCTCTATATTCTAATATTTGATATGCCTCTTGAAGATTATAACCGCCAATTGTTTCTCGCAATATCTCTGCGGCTAAGTTATTGTCATCTTCTCTGATAAGTTCATGAAGCGCTAAAAAGTAGCGTTTAGACTCATCATAAGCTGGAATGGAAGACAGTGTATCGTCCACTCCATTGCATTGGCTACTATAATGACCGTTATCTATTTTTATATCCCATATATTCTCATCTATCGATAGTCTGCTTTCTAAATGAATTCTTTCTATGTTTTTTTTCCAAATCATATCTTGAATTATCCTTGCAGTAGAGCTTTTGCCAGAAGCATTGGGTCCAGCAATAACATTAATATCGCTTGCTAAAGATGATATCGATTTCATGCCAGTAGGAAATCCAGGCATTTTGTAGATAGAGAGGTTTTTAATAATCAGAGCGGGCTTCTTCATATCAGTTGGGTTTAGAAATTTGATTAATCAATTCGCCAAGCAAGCGATTGCACTCATTCTTTATTGCGATACGTGCCATCTCTGGGGTGTTACTTATCTTCCTCTCTTCGAGAAGTCGAGTGCTGTAAACTCTTGCACGATTTGCATGTTCAATTTTTGATGTCCACTCTTTTATCAAATCATCCAAAAATGGATCATCTCTACCTTCTTCTATCGCCAAGATTGTGTTTGCAAGAATTCCTGCTGGAGAGGATTGTTGGGCTAATTGTTTTAAATCGGTTACCTCGGGACTTATTTGAGTTTCTACTCGTCGAACGCTGATGGTAGTATCAGTCTCCAGACGGTCTGTATGTTCTACAATGGTTCTTTTCCAAACATCGATTTCTTTCGCTTGACTGTTTTTACCAATAAGTGTTATATTGTAAACTAACGACAGAACTTCTTCTAGTTCCGTTATCTTTCTTTCAGCATCCTCTTTCAAGCTGTAAATCACCTTGCTACGCAACTCATTTTCATTGACAACTCCAGTAACATCAATGGATATATTTTCGTAGCGAATGGGCGACATCGCAATCTGCTCAACCTTTGGTGCTTGATGGGGTTCTACAGTAATTAATAGGGGACCATGTATGTCGGGTTCTTTTGCGCTCAAAGCTTGTGGCGATCCTGTGTACCAAATAATGGGTTGCTCTGCCAATAGTTGCGACTTGTGTATGTGTCCCAATAGCCATAGCGTAACATCAGTGCGTTGTAAATCGTCAAGATGGATAGGTCCATAATTAGTATTGTATGCATCAATGTCGCCGTGAAGAAGACCAATGGTTTGATGGTTTGGGTTTAATAATGAAGCATCCCAACTGTCCAAAGCACTCTCTATAACGTGTTGTTTAGCAAAAGACCAACCCACAAATTGAATAGTTTGTCCGTTCTTCGTAAAATCACGCACTTCCCATTGTCCATTCCTACCCAATAGATGTACATGTTCATTTCGTCTTGTTTTAATGATGTGAGGCAACACATCAAAATCATGGTTCCCGGCAACTAAAAAAACCTTAACTCCGTGTTTTCCTAAATTATCGAATGCCTCTTGCAACGGACCATAAGCTTCAAAAAACCGATTATCCCTATCCACAATATCTCCGCAAAGCAATAGCACATCGACATTTTTATCGATACATTGTTTTACTATTCTGCTTAATGTGAATTTTGTGGATGCATGATCTCCCGTAACATCTGATGATTGTTTGCCGAGGTGTAAATCTGCAGTGGCTAAGATTTTAATACTCATATCCATTCTGTGTTTTAATGTTGAAATAAAGCTGCAATCTTTTTAGTTACTTCACCATAATTTGTGTAATCCATTAATCTGCAATTCAGATTATTTGTAAAGTTATCAATTAACATCCAATAACCAATTAGTTTTGTCAAATTTATTGTTTGCAATGCAGAAAAGAGTTCAAACTTGTGTGCGCTAAAGCGATTTTAACCTGATGAAATAGTGGGCTAGTGTCCACCCTCTTCATTCTTTTTAAAGTGTACTACTCGTTGAGGAAATGGGATTTCAATACCTTTTGCCGATAACTCTTTGTATATCTCCACCCTCGCTAACTTAGAAACAGTGCACTATATCGGTATACGTACTACGCCTTACTTCTACACAAAGTTGAAAGCGTGAATAATGAAGGGGATAATCAATTTTGTTTTATGGTTTTCTCCTCCCATTTATTTGTATCGTAGAGGTAGTAATGTAAAAGTTTGTTTTACTATTCGAGGTTTTACTACGAGATTTTATTTGACATTCGAATAAATTTCTTATAAGCAAAGTACGGTACATTGAAACTGTCGTTTAGGAACATAGAGTTCTATATTCATGGTAAAAAGTGCACAAACTTTAACATGTTCGCTAATATTTGTATTTTTTGCTTTTGCCTAGTAAATCTCTCTTTCATCTATTTTAGACCAAACCGAATCTTGGTTTTCATGTTCAAACACTGTAATCTCATCACTATAAAAAACAATTTCTCATTTAGTGTAATAAATAATAGTTTGTGTAAGTGATTGGTGTGCAACATATTTAATAGGACTTGGCTGTTAGCTTGTCTTTTGTAATAAGAATAACTCGTCACGTGTTATTTCTATTTACATGCGTTTTTAAGAATAACATGACACGTGTTGACCCAATTTACTTATGTTTTTTCTTATGGCATGCCACGTGTTACTCTAATTTCATTGATATATTGCCTTAATTGATGACCAATGACTAATTTAGTTTTCAGTTCTTTAATTAATACGGGCGCAATCGTTATTTTATCTTTTGTTTAATGGTTATTGTGGCATCCATTTTAACCTATTGCAAAAGGTTACATTTACAAAGGGTCGTTTTTCCTTTACTTTCGGTGTAAATTAGAATAACAGATGTTCGTGTATTTGTATTTTTCAATTCTATTGGAATAAATTGGTCTCGTTTATTAGATAAACTTAAGATATTTGAGAAAACTCATCGCTTGTAATGATACTCTCAAAAAAGATTGGAGCAACTACTGTTGCTTTAATATTATTGGTGTCCGCTAAAAGTTAGAAAAGGGCATAACGCATCTCTCAATCACCGATGAATAGGTGAATGAGAGGTGTGTTTTTATTTCCAAGCCCCCCTTAATCAAAAAGTGATGGCTGATTTG
>JAQVZQ010000205.1 GCA_028708095.1 Dysgonamonadaceae bacterium | reverse complement strand
TGTTGATTGGAATGTAAGAACATGGAAACATCGTACAATATTTCAATACTGCCACATGAAAAAGTGTTTTTTCGAACGATTTTACCTCAAAATGGACATGAAGTGACATTATGTCAGCGCAAGTAGAGACAAAATGACAGCAAGATGGGGTTAACTAGTACAATGACGAGTCCAAACAAGGTGTAAATGTTAATGCTGCTTAACACTATTGCATGAAATAGGCAAGAAATGAGATAACATTGTACAATGTTTGGTTGTTTTGTAAAGTGCCAGTTCATAACATTGCGCAATGTTTTGAAGTGTGACAAGTTGATAATTTGAAATATCGTGCGATATTTCAAATTCGACAATGAGACAATATAGAAACATTGTACAATGTTTCTATATTTCAAAGCTTCATTAGCCTAACTATGTGCACCTTGCGGCTTTTTGTGAAAAATGGGATAATGTTTTTTTAAATTTTTAAGAGCAGGGAGTTTTATTGATTTCAACAAAAATGAAATTATGAATTTAGGGAAATGGAGCATTAATTTATTAAATTATCGAAGTGGACACAGATTATCGAGGTGAACTTAAATTAACTAAACAGTTAACTTTTGAGATAACCCATGAAAATCAATCAACATACCAACAATTGATTGTTTCACTTTCCACAATGAATAGAAAACAAATTAATGAGAACAACTACATTTATTAGAGGTTAACCATTTACTCCGAAAAGACAATTGCGTTACTTTTTATGCTTACCCTCTTTAAAAACTCTGATAGAATTCTATTTTTCATAAATTGAGCGTTATTGAAATAGATTCCTCAAACATTCATCCGCTTTGTTTATAAAAATGTAAATAATAAAAAGGATAGAATGAGTAAACAGATTTGCTTTTTTTATAAACAATGGAATATATGTATATAAACATACAAATGTGTCAGCGATAAATGTAACCTGTCTGCCAAAACAGGTCAAAACAGAAAGGCATTATGTCACACCTGACACAATGGCGTAAAAAAATATAACAACATTCCTTATTATAACAACAAATGAGGCAAGGTTCTATTAGAATAAACGCAAATAAATGGCTATTGGTTAATAAAAACCACTTAATGACAATTCATGGCATAGAGTTTGATATAACTAGTGTAATGGACAAAATATTAAAAGTCTTGGATTTCACAAAAAGTTTAACACAATTAAATCTAACACTATGATTAATTCACAATTTCAATATAACACCCCATATAATATAAAGACAAATAGCTTTGAAAATAAAAGGTATCAACGAGAACGATGCTTTAGCAATTTATTGCTTGAACATCTAAACGAAGGTGCCATTTATGATAACGGCTGTCGGACGACTTCTGAACCTCTAAGCAGAAGTCTGATGACGGCTTTTTTTTATAATTTTTTAAATTCTTATTATTATGTACAAAATCAATTTGTATTACATTACGAAGCTGAAGAACCAAGAGTTCCCAGCAGCCTACGAGATGATTTGCTCCATGTTAGAGGAGGAAGAATTAACCGTAGAAGATGTAGCCGAATCATATGAAAATGTGAAGGCGCATATAGATAAGTTGCATTTCTTGCAGAACATGAAACTTCAGCATCCTCTTACAAGGACAATTAGGCGTTTAGCCGATCAGAGAAATGATTATCTTCGATCGCTTAAGGGCAGAGTTGTTTCAGCTTTAACATCTCCAGTGGAGACTGAGCGTAAAGCAGCCGAAGTGCTGAATTTGTGGTTGCATGGATATCGTGAATATCTATCAAGAGCACGCATTCATGAACAAAATGTTTTGGTTGGTCAAATGATGAATAACTATCAGTCAAAGTTGGCTATTCAAGAGGCCGTTGCTGATGCAGGAGTACAACCATTTCTGGATTCGATTTCATCTATTACAGGAGAAATTAAAGCCGCTTTAGTGACCCGTGCTCAAGAAAAAACAGCTGCAAAACGTATAGCTATGGCTTTGAGACGTGCTGCGTATAGAGATTTGAAAATATTTTTCACTTCTTTGCAAATGGCGATAGTATTGAATAAAAATGATAGTGCAATTTATCAGCGCTATTTGAATGAAGTCAATGATATCATGGAGCAATTCAAAGGCAAATACGAAAGCAGGATCACTCGTCGTAAGAATGCATCTGAAAAGGCAGATGAGAACCAACCAGAGAATCATGAAAATGATGATCAAGATGGGGACACAACGCCAACAGATTCGCAGCCTGAAAGCGCAGGCACAAGTAGAAAGTTTAATGTGGTAACATTAGACGGTATGGATTCACACAATGGTGTGATGAGCAACAGTGTAACAAATGGTAAAGCAATTGATGGTAAAAAAAATGAACCATCCAATGGGAATGGCAACTTCGTTAATGACGATGTGCACTCACCAGAAAAAGCGATTGCAATGTACAATGGTACAAGTAATGGAATTGATCAGAAGTCTTAAATGACAAACCATTATTGTTAGATCTCACTTTTATTAAGTTGATCTAAGGCACGTATAGGAGCTATATACTCTTATATTCTATAACAGAAGAAGAAAACGACTTGCCGTGGCTGACACTACGGATCCTTTAGAGGAGGTTTGTTTTCTTCTTTTTTTTATTAAAAAAAACAGTGAAAAGGAAACAGTGAAAAGTAAATAGGCATTTGAGAGGTTTGGTTGAAAAAAGTCGAGTTCATCTTAAAAGATTTAGCTGCAAATAACAAATAGTTACCTTTAAGTCAGTTAACGACTTTATAAACGATTTGATTGCAATATCCAAACGTGATTTTTAAGTTCACTAATTATGAGAATCTCTCTAAACTTGATGAAAACAATTAATCAAGGTGGTTTCAAAATTCTTGAAATAGAGGGGTATGCAAAGTAAATGACTGTTAAAGTCTTTGTTGATAATTAAAGGTTTGCGAGCTTATTATATTTTAATACAAAGAACCATCTTTGGGTAATGTTCGCTTTGCTTCGGTCCCTGAGCCTAGTGAAGGGCGGTATCTGAGCAGAGTAAGAGGGAGCACATCTGCTGTGTCAGCAGGTTTCTTGAAATAGTGGCCTAAATTGTAAAGTTCGACGCCTTGCATCTACGCTAAGCTGAAATAGTGAATAATACGGGATAGCTCTCATTTTGACTTAAAAAGTAAATCTAAGTTATGAATAATCTCATTAAATCTTTCTATCGTTGCTTCTGTAACCATTTTAGATGAGTTTTTCTTGAACAACCAAGTGAGTTTTTCATCGATCATAATATCTTTTCCCGAATACTCTGTCATGTTCAGTTCGCGTTGACTATTCTCCTGTGTTTCAAATTCGCCTTTCTTCATGTATGTAATATCGTTGATAATCACATTGCAATATCCGTCTTCGTATGTTAAGTGCATATTGTATGTTATATAGACAGCATGTGTGATTATGGCACTTGATTGGATTTCAAGATAATCCGTTATTCTACATGTAGTAGAGTCTTCATTGTTTGTGAGGAAGAATCCAGAATATGGATTTAATTTATCATTCAAATAAGAATTTGCTCTTATATTGAAATCTTTTTTATTTAACTCGTAATCAAATTTAATGGAAAAGACAACCTCATCATTAACGACAGGGATCGAGTTTGTTGATAATTGAAGAGTCTGTGCATTAAACCCCATTGAAGAGAAGAAAAAAATGAATAAAAAGCAAAGCTTAATGATGAAGTCTCTGCCTGATAAAACGGTTGAAATATTATGTATATACATCTGATTTAACTAATTAGTTATTATCTAAATTTTTTAATTGTAGTAATTATTGAGCACCCAATTTTTGCAACTAAGTATGAGTATTGGGTAAGGAAAATGTCAATCCTATATTCACAACTAACAAAGTTATTGAAATATCTTGTTTTTCAAATTGTTTTTGTACTAAACATGAAGAATTTCAAATTGATAACTTGAGAAAAGTCGTGAGAAAGAATGAATTTGTTTAGTTTCAAATCAACACTGATTAAAAATAGAGTGCAGCACCCGCAATGTCTGTTTTAACACGAGCTCCTCTCTGCGAGAGTTTTTAAATACCGGGTATACATAAGCCTCTACAGAACTATCGTCAACCATATTGAGGTAGCCACCAATGCCCCATGACAACATGCGTGTGTCGGTTCTGAATTTGACAATTTTTTTCTTTCTATCAGAATAAGATATGATGTATTGTCGGTCAACTTTATGCAGTAATTCATCAAATGGGCAACCGCTTTTTGCTTTAAAGGGTAGTTCCAACTTTTTTAATCCTGTAAAGGTTGGAGGATCATCATTTTCAGACTCCATATAGTCTAATCTATTATAGAAAAATGATGTGATAATGGCGGGTGGTATAACTCCATTAAGAATAAATGCAACACTAATATGCCAAAAATTAAATCTGACACCCCAAAAAACAGTCATAACAAAAATAACACCCAATAAAAACATCAAAAAAACTGATGCCCAAAAAATCAATAGTTTAGTTGTAAATTTCATGTTTGTTGTAATTACGTTTTAATTTGGTCTTGGTATAGTAATTTCTTGCGTTATCTTAATGTTTTCAAATCCCATATCTTTTATAATTGATGTGAGTACCACTTCAGCTTGTTTGGTTGCATCTTTTAGAATACCTTGAGATATTGCATCAGCTATCATATTGTCTTTTTCTTTCATAACAGCTTTGTTGTAATCGCTAATAGTAAGAGGGTTAAATGCATTCATGCTTTCGTTATAAACTCTTATAGATTTTTCATCAATAAGGGTATCCAATATCCTGGCTTGTGGTAACGATATGTGAATGTCTTT
This sequence comes from Dysgonamonadaceae bacterium, assembly GCA_028708095.1. Lineage (GTDB taxonomy): Bacteria > Bacteroidota > Bacteroidia > Bacteroidales > Dysgonomonadaceae > UBA2632. The sequence goes on along the minus strand of JAQVZQ010000205.1, from coordinate 1,707 downwards.
GCCAGTTACTTTTATTTTGATGTTTTCAAAGTCTACACCCGCCTTAATGTAGCCGTTATATTTCAGAAGAAAAGATTTTTCAGTGAGAGGGACATTAATTTTTAGTATTTTGAGAAAATCTTTATATCCTATTACGCCAGTGTAATTGTATTTAACCAATGCCAACTCTTGAATGGGTACTACACGATTGAGTACAGCTGTGCTGTCATATTCTTGCACTTTGTTTTTCGAGAAATTGGTTGAGACAAGTAATATAGATAAAATTACTGTCGTAAGAATAAAAAATAAAGTGAGGAAGTTAATACCTATTCTTTTGATTTTCACAAATGGATTAATTTAAGTCTGTTTTTAGTGTGATTAATTATTTCAACTACAAAAATAATAATTTGCGTTAGAGAAACTATTATTTAGAGAGGTTTTTTAAAGAATAATGTGAAAAGGTATCTCTTATACCTAAATAAGATTATTCTTTCTCAGGAAAAATTATAACTTTGTATTGAAATAAAAGATTAATATATTATGAGAACATTTTTAAGTATTTTGATATTATCGTTTGCTTTCGTGCATATAACACAAGCACAAGGGCCAAAACGTCCAGATCTTCAACCTGCACCCGAAACCACAGAGATTTTCAATCTGGGTATTGCAGGATACACTTTTCACAAATTTGATTTGGACAAGACTCTTGAAACATTACAAAAAACAGATGTGCATTATCTTTGTATCAAAGATTTTCACTTGCCATTTAACAGTACAGATAAAGAAATTAAAGCTTTTCACGCAAAACTGGCTGGTTATGGTGTAACGGGTTATGGTGTTGGTCCAATTTATATGCGTTCTAAAGAAGAAGTTGATAACGCTTTTGAATATGCAAAACGTGTAGGGGTAAGGGTTATTGTAGGAGTTCCAAATTATGAGTTGTTACCTTATATAAATGAGAAGGTAGCAGAATATGATATGCAGTATGCCATCCACTTACATGGACCCGACATTGAGTTATATCCTGATGCGGATGATGTGTGGAAAAATGTAAAAGATTTGGATCCTCGAATGGGAATGTGTCTTGATATTGGTCATGATAGAAGAAACGGGAAAGACCCTGTGGCTGATTTGGAGAAATATCACTCAAGGGTATTTGATATTCATCTTAAAGATGTAACAGGAGCAACAAAATTAGGATATTCAGTTGAAGTTGGTCGTGGAATATTAGATATTCCTGGATTTGTGAGAATGCTGCGGAAAGTAAAATATACTGGAGTGGTTAGTCTTGAACATGAACGAAACATGGATGATCCATTTATGGGAATAGCAGAATCAATTGGTTATTTTAGAGGTGTTGTTGCAGCAACAAGATAATAATAAGTGATGTCGTTTTCACTTTAATCCTAAATCATATAATCGTTTAAATAAAATGGTTTTTGTTCGAACTTTGTTTCACGAAGATTTGATGAGACTTCATATAATATAAATTTATAATTTGTTGCAATGAAAAAAAACATACTATTTATTGTTGCTATGCTTATCGCTTTAGCAACTTCAGGACAAGAAGCAAAATGGCAAGATTTGTTCAATGGTAAAAACTTGAAAGGTTGGACAAAAGTAATTGGGACAGCCGATTTCAAAGTAAAGGATAAGACCCTTATTGGTACATCAGAGGTTAGTAAAGTGAATACTTTTTTGGCAACTAATAAAATGTACGGTGATTTT
>JAQVZQ010000204.1 GCA_028708095.1 Dysgonamonadaceae bacterium | reverse complement strand
AAAACCTCTAAATTGTACAAGTTCTTACTTTTGTCCCGCTCACATCCACTTCCCCTAACAATTTTTGGCTTTTTCGCCGCACGCAAGTAATTCCACTAACAACTTTTGGTTTGTGACCCGAGCGTAAGCGTTTCCCCTAACAATTTTTCTCTTATGAGCCGCACGAAGGCATTTCCTCTAACAAGTTTTGGCTTTCGTGCCGAACGCAAGTATTTCCTATAACAATTTTTGGCTTATGTGCTGCTTACGAATATATATTACGATACCAAACATATTAAGGTTAAGCAAAAGTAGATTTGGTGTAACAAAAGCCATAATTGCTCCTAACGAATTCAAAACCTTATATAATTGATTCAAAATTCTTTTATTGGAGACAGTAAAAAAGATATTTTATTGCAGACATATTCATTTTATTCAACATAGTAATCTTATTTTTTTTTAAAGATGATGGTCGAGTGTTGGAAATCAAATAGTAAGAAAGTTTAAGGTGTAACATTTATATAGAATCAAATAACAAGAACACTTTGAGGGTTAATTTAAGTAGGTGTCACAATTTGTAATCCCACCAAAGAAATAACTAATGTACTGAGGAAAATCATACGCCAAAGTGTAACTGGCTCTGAAAAAATAAATATACCGAACACAACACTACAAACAGCGCCAATGCCTGCCCAAACAGCATAAGCAGTACCCACTGGTATTGGTTTTTCACCTCCCATTGATCGATACAGCAGGTACATACTAACACTAACACAGATAGCAAATGAAACTAACCACATCCACTTTTCTTTTCCCAAAGTATTTTGCGCTTTTCCTAAACTTACTGCAAAGCCAGCTTCAAATATTCCACCAATAATTAAAAGAATCCAATTTATGCTCATATTGTGAATGTATTTTAATGTAAAAATTGTTGAGAGATTACTCAAACTTGATTGATTTTGCAGGCGATATTTTGGCAATCAAATAAGATGGACCAATCATCATTAATAAAGACGCTAATAGTGTACCTGCATTTATTATTAGTATAATCCATATATTTATTTCCACTGGAACATGGTCAGTATAATAAACTTCAGGATTTAGCTTTATAATATGCAAATATTTTTGTGCAAAACAAACTATGAGAGCAATTATGTTCCCCCAAAACAATCCTTTTAAAATTAGGAATGAGGATAAATAAAGGAATATCTTCCTAATGTTATAATTTTGAGTGCCTATTGCTTTCAGTATTCCTATCATATTTGTTCGCTCCAGAATTATAATTAAAAGTCCTGATATCATAGTAAAACCTGAAACAATTAGCATCAGAATGATAATGATCCAAACATTCATATCAAGAAGGTTTAGCCAGTCAAATATTATTGGGTTAATGTCTTTAATGGAGCGTGTATAAAGAGTGTTTCCCAATCTGTCACGATGTGAAGCCATGTCGAAAAACAAATTCTGAGATGTGAGATCCAGTTCATTGTAATTTTTTACCAAGACTTCTAGACCACTGGCGAAATCATCGTCCCATTGATTCAGTTTCAATAATAAATTCATATCCGTAAGGATGTAGAGTTTATCGTAGTCCTCAAAATTGGTTTGATAGACACCTGTAATTTCAAATCTTCTTGCTCTGACAGGTTCCTGCACAAAATACGATGTGAATTTATCACCCAATTTCAGATGAAGTTTATCTGCAATGTCTTTAGAAATAATTGCTTGATTAATACCTGAGGTATCATTGGGATTAATAATATCTCCTTCAATCATATTTTTTTTGAAGAAATCCCAATCGTAATCATCATTCACCCCTTTTAGGACAACCCCTTGAAAGTTCTCGTCTGTTTTTATAATCCCAGGCTTGATAATGTAAGGTTGTACATGTCTTATTTGTGGATTGGATCTGAGGTTGTTTAGTAATGTATCGGAAATAGCAATCGGATTTAATTCATACGAGCTATTATCTTCAAATGATGTTATTTGTATGTGTGATCCAAAACCAATCACTTTCCCACGAATCTCTTTTTTGAAACCAATTACAATACACACTGATAGTATCATCACCATTAATCCAAGAGCAATTCCAGCTATGGCAATCGAAACAGCAGGAGACGAAACCCTTTTAGTGTCTTTCTGGTCACCTTTATATAATCGTTTTGCTATAAAGAGTTCGGTGTTCATCTATTTACTTTAAAAAATATATGGTTTTTTTATAAGAGAATCGAAATTTACTCGCATTAATTGCAACAAAGATACTTAAATATATTTTGAGATGCAGTTTTTTGTTTTACAAAGCTATTATGGATTGTCAAACAACATTATTATCTGCCAATTGGTTATATGAAATGATACTTAGAGTTATTGATTTATTTTTTTAATTGTAATATTCTTTATGTTGCAAGGGACTGTATACTACTTTAGGTATAACTTTAAAATATAAAGCTTTATGCTCCTAAAACTAATTTATTTTTCTTTAATTGCAGGAATCACTGTATTGCTTGGTGGACTATTGGCCAATTTGTTCAATCATCATGTTAAAGAAAGTCCTGTAAAATATGAAATAACCCACACTTTAATGTCTTTTGGAGCGGGTATTATTCTGGCTGCTGTTGCATTGGTGCTTATACCATATGGTATGAAACAGTTAAGCTTATGGCCAATGGTTCTTTTTTTTGCTTTAGGTGCAATTAGTTTTATGTTTTTGGATCAGTTTCTAGAAAGAAAAGATGGGAACACTGCCACTTTGTTAGCTATGATGATGGATTTTATACCTGAGGCTATTGCAATGGGAGCAGTATTTTCGAAAAACCCAAGTATGGCAATATTATTGGCAATAATCATAGGGCTGCAAAATCTTCCAGAATCTTTCAATGCCTTTCGTGATTTAGTTCTGAGTGGAATGGCCATTAAAAAAACACTTATTGTCTTTTTTGGACTCAGTCTCTTTGGAGTTCCAGCAGCTCTTTTAGGGTATTTGTTACTTTCAAACTCAACAATAATCACAGCTCAACTGATGACTTTTGCCAGTGGAGGCATTTTGTATTTGCTCATACAGGATATAATTCCTGCAAGTAAGTTGGAGAAAAATTATCTTACTGCTTTAGGAGCAATTATTGGTTTCTTGGTTGGAATAGTTAGTTCCATGGTTATTTGATGAGAGTCGCCTGGCTTTATTCCTTGTTGTAAAGGGGCAATATTGATAAATGGATAAAATTGAATTGGCTATTTTTGTTTATTAGTTCAATTAGATCTGTCCTTTATTCTATTACCTGAGAGTGCTATTGGGTTATCTCTACCTGTAAACTGAATAATTAATAAATCATTGTCATTGATTATCTCATAATTATCTAACCAATGACTGACATTAAAGGAAACAGGAAAATAGACATATCTAAATTGATGAATGTTTAATCCCAAATTAATTAATGTGCGGTTTTGTTCTTTTCTATCGGGTTCAATACCAAATAAATCATAGGGTTTTATCTTGTTGTAGTTGTAATAATCTAAATAGATAAGCTGCAAAAGCACTTTATCGGAAGCGTGTGATGTTTTAGCATATTTATAAAGTGCTTCATATATATCCGATAAAATATGTTTATGAAAATGATAATTAGTATCGAAATATTCACCTAACCCCAACAAAAAATCAAATATGCTTTCTTTAGAACTTATATAACGTAATGTGTTAATGGCTCTTTTCTTGTTCCAATAAATATCTAAAGCTTTTTCTATTAATGTAGCCTTGTGCAATTCTTCTTGATTTATAAATTGACTCTCTATTATTTCATACGGAGCATTCTCATCAAACTTATAGCCGTGCTTTTCATGATTTATACGCAATGGTGTGCCTTTCAGAAACTTCAAAAATCCCAGTTGTAGCTCTTCAGGATATAACGCAAAGGTCTCGTCGAAACTATGTTTTAAATTAATGAAGTATTCAAATGGAAGTCCCACTATTAAATCAAGATGCATCTCAATTTTATTTTTGAGTTGATTCACAATATCACTCGTTTTTGCAAAGTCCTGTTTGCGTCCAACTTCTCGGTTGCTCTCTTGGTTGACCGTTTGTATTCCGATTTCGAACCGAAAAAGACCTGATGGAACTTTCTCTTGAACGAAAGTAATTATATCGCGGTGAAAGATATCGGCTGTTATTTCAAATTGAAAAACATTATCTGGTTGGTGATTATCCAAGATAAACTGAAAGAGATCAATTGTAAAATCCTTCTTCAAATTGAACGTTCGGTCTAAAAACTTAATGATCCTGCCATGCTCCATTAAATACAATAGGTTGCTCTTGACAGTGTCAACAGGCAAGTTACGTACATTATTATCCAGACTCGCTAAACAATACTCACACTTGTAAGGACATCCACGACTTGTTTCGATATAGCAAACTTTATTTCTCAACTCTTTTGGATCATCGTATTGGTAAGGATTCCTATTTGTTAAATTGGTAACATTAAAGTTACAATCAATTGGGGTAGGGAGGAGTTTGCTTTGATTCTCTTTAGTAACTAAATTGGGAATTCCTTTTACTTGAGGATAGTTGGTGACAAACTGGTGAAAAGGAATTTCACCTTCACCTAAAATTAAATAGTCAACATCAGGATAAGCAATCACCTTCTCCCACTCATAACTCACTTCAGGTCCTCCGAGTAGAATTTTTACATGAGGATTGATTTTCTTTAGTATTTCACACACTTTTAATGTTTGCGATATATTCCAAATATAGCAACTGAAACAAACAACATCGTATGATGCACATGTTTCGGCCACTTCGTTAAAGTCACTATTAATGGTGTGTTCAATCCAGTCTATATTCGCTTTGTTGTGATTAAGGTCGTACAATATGCGAATAGCTAAATTGAGATGGATATATTTTGCGTTGAGTGTTGTCAGTAAAAATTTGCTCATATGTTGGGGTGTGAATTGTGAGTTATGTGGTTTGTCGCTCGCGCGCAATGCATGTGTCGCTTTAGCGAGCTTGTTTTTAAATATTTTTTTTGCTTCGTAACACACCGATTGCAAATCGGCGAGCAGAAACTTTCATCGGCTTTATATTGCTTATTTATTGTTGTTATATTTATTGAGCATACGTTCCGAAACAGGAAAAACTACTGGCTTTCCTGATATTGGGTTTGTTTTAACTATCACCACAGTATTATAAACATCTTCTATTTGATCGTAAGTGAGAACGGAATGAGGTTCACCTTGATTTACAATTTTTCCTTCCTTCATCATCAACATATAATCACAATATTCTGCAGCCAGTGATAAATCGTGCACAATCATTATTACCGAAAGGCTTAACTCTTCATTCAATTTTTGAATGAGGTTCATAAATTGCATTTGATGTGTAATATCTAGATGTGAGGTGGGTTCGTCAAGTAACAACAGTTTAGGCTTTTGTGATAAAGCAGAAGCAATACCCACCATTTGTTGCTCACCTCCGCTCAACTCAGACATATATTTCGTTTTCAGTCGATAGGTATTGGTGAGGTTCATGTAATGACTTGCTATTTCAATGTCCTCTTTAGTATCGAAAAATTGAAATTGCTTTCTATAGGGCATTCTTCCCATCAACACATACTCTTCAACTGTTAAGTTAGTTGTTTCTCTAAACTGTGTAACGATGGATAACTTTTGAGCTCTTTCTCGAAGGGAGAGTTTAGTCATATCTTTTCCATCAAATAATATTTTTCCTTTTTCAAGAGGAAGATCGCCAGATATTCCTCTAAATAATGTTGTCTTTCCCGATCCATTCGGACCTATGATTCCAGCAAATAGTCCTTTTGGTAACGAAAAGTTGACATCAATGATATGAAATCCACTTTTATACCCACAACGTAAATTCTCTATGTTGATAATAGGATTTTTCATGTCAATGCTTTTGATTTTTTCTTGATTTTGTAAGAAGAAGAATAAACATAATCCCTCCCACAATTCCTGTAATAACCCCAATAGGCAGCTCGTTGGGTGATATAATAGTTCGAGCAATTACATCACACACAAGAAGAAAGGTGCTACCACTTAAAAAAGAAGCAATTAACATAATTCTATAATCCGATCCAACCCACAAACGTACAATGTGGGGTATAACCAATCCAACAAAACCAATAACACCTGCAACAGATATTGCAACACCAGTAAGCAATGAGGTGATGATAAACAATATGCGAATAATTACGTTAGAGTTGACGCCCAGATGTTTTGCGCGCTCTTCACCCAATCGCAATGCATTGAGAGGCATAACGAATAGATAAGATATTGCTAAACAAAGCAGTGATAAAACTAACATAATAATGATAAGTGATTGATTCGATTCATTGAGCGAGCCCATCATCCAGAAAACAATACCGTGAATATTTTCAGCTGAGGTAATAGACATTAAAAACATCATCAAAGAAGAAGAGATAAAACTAATCATTACTCCAATGAGTAACATGCGGTTTACATTCAACTCTCTATTTCTGATACTGAGCGAATAAACCAAGAATATTGTAACAAATGCCCCAATAAAACCTGCAATGGGTA
>JAQVZQ010000203.1 GCA_028708095.1 Dysgonamonadaceae bacterium | reverse complement strand
GTACATTGGATGATTTCTGGGAATCAGTTCCTACTTTAGATAATAAATTTGAAAAGGACAGGAAGAGATTACTTTCCGAAGACAAAAGATGGAGGTTTGTTGCTAAATTTGAAAATGGCAATGCAGAAGTTGGGTTGCAGGAAGTTGATTCTAAACATCCCTTTTATGATTTGGAAGGAAGTAACAATATGGTGATATATAATACAGAACGTTACCGCGAATTTCCGATGTTGATTAAAGGCTATGGTGCAGGTGCTGAGGTTACAGCCGCTGGTGTTTTTGCTGATCTGATAAAAGTGTCTAACTTATGAGAGAACTGTTAAGTGAAAGTTTAATTTGAAGCTTTTATTAGCAAAGACTCAAAAAGAAGCAGTTTTTTGGTAAACACTAATTACTTATTCTAAAATTCGCTATTTAATAAACCAATAATAAAATGAAATATCTGATTATACTTGGAGATGGAATGTCTGACGAACCCCTAAAAGATTATGGAAACAAAACTCCATTGCAACTGGCAAAGAAGCCTAATATTGATTGGCTGACAAAAAACGGACGTTCGGGTTTGCTTGCAACGGTTCCTGCAAGTATGCATCCAGGAAGTGAAGTTGCCAACATGGCCGTATTGGGTTATGATGTGGAGAAGGTCTTTGAAGGCAGGGGAGTGCTTGAGGCTGCGAGTATGGGTGTCACGCTTAAACCTGGTGATATGTGTTTACGCTGCAACCTCATCACCATTGAAAATGAAAAAATAAAGAACCACTCTGGAGGGCATATCTCAACAATAGAGGCAAATGAGCTTATACTTTTTTTAAACGAAAAGCTAGGTAATGAAAACATCACATTTTATCCGGGTGTTTCGTATCGACACATATTGGTTATTAAAAATGGGAACAAGCACCTTGATTGCACTCCACCTCATGATGTCGTAGATACACCGTTTCGGGATGTGATGATAAAAACAGTTACTCCCGAAGCTGACAAAACGGCGATCTTGTTAAATGATTTGATTCTCAAATCACAGAAAATATTGCAAGATCATCCTGTAAATATAAAACGCAAATTAGAAGGAAAAGACCCTGCTAATAGTATCTGGCCATGGTCGCCTGGTTATAAACCAACCATGCCTACTTTGAAAGAGATGTTTGGAGTTGGAAAATCGGCGGTTATTTCAGCGGTTGATCTTATTCATGGTATCGGTGTTTATGCTGGAATGAAGGTGATTCGTGTGGAAGGTGCTACTGGTTTGTATGACACCAATTATGAGGGAAAAGCAAAAGCTGCAGTAGAGGCATTGAAAACCAATGATTTTGTTTATTTACATATAGAAGCCAGTGACGAAGCTGGTCATGAAGGTGATGTGGATCTAAAAATTAAAACCATAGAGTACCTTGATCAACGGGTAGTGAAGTACATCTTAGAAGAGGTGAAAAAGTTTGACGAACCTGTCACCATTGCAGTATTACCCGATCACCCAACCCCGTGTGAATTAAGAACTCATACACGTGATCCTGTTCCGGTTACTATCTATTCTCCTACAAAAGAACCTGATAATGTTGAGGTTTATGATGAGTTTAGTGTAAAAGAAGGATCTTTAGGGCTTTTAAAAGAAGATGAGTTTATGAAGATATTATTAGAAAAGTGAGGTAAATGAAATATTATAGCACAAATAAAAATACACCCAATGTTACCCTGAAGGAGGCTGTTGTAAAAGGGCTTGCTGCCGATAACGGATTGTTTATGCCAGAGCGCATCAATAAGTTTGAGCCTTCATTCTTTGAAAATATACACAACTTGAGTTTTCAGGAGATAGCATACGAAGTAGCTTTAAAATTTTTTGGAGACGACATTGAGCCATCAACATTGAAAACCATTGTGTATGATACGCTTCAATTTGATTGTCCGTTAGTAAAAGTTACGGACAACATTTACGCATTAGAGCTTTTTCATGGTCCAACTTTGGCTTTTAAAGACGTCGGAGCAAGATTTATGGCTCGACTGCTTAGCCACTTCATGACAAACCGTGAAAAACAAATCAATGTTTTAGTGGCTACTTCAGGCGATACAGGTAGTGCGGTTGCCAATGGTTTTTTAGGTGTCGAAGGGATTCATGTGTATGTACTTTATCCAAAAGGGAAAGTAAGTAAAATACAAGAGTCACAGTTTACAACACTAGAACAAAACATTACTGCATTAGAAGTTGAAGGCACTTTCGATGATTGTCAGCATTTGGTGAAGTCAGCCTTTTTGGATAAAGAGTTAAACGAAAAGTTAGTGCTCACTTCAGCTAACTCAATTAATGTTGCACGTTTTCTCCCACAGGCTTTTTACTACTTCATTGCCTTTGCACAGTTGCAAAAACAAGAAGCCCTAAAAGATAAATCATTGGTGTTTTCTGTGCCAAGTGGCAACTTAGGTAATATCACGGCAGGACTTTTTGCACATAAAATGGGATTACCTGTTCATCAATTTATTGCTGCAAACAATGCCAATCGTTTCGTTTATGATTACCTCAAAGACGGGGTTGATACACCGAGACCCTCCATAGAAACGATAGCTAATGCAATGGATGTGGGTGCACCAAGCAATTTTGCCAGAATTCTGGATTTGTATAATCATTCTCACGCTGAAATCTCTCAAATTCTCAAATCATACACCTATTCAGATGACCAAATTCGCGAAACCATTAAAAAGGTTTACGACATGTATGGTTATTTATGTGACCCTCATGGTGCATGTGGTTTTAAATCATTGGAAGAATCGTTGGATGAAAAACAAGTTGGTGTGTTTTTAGAAACAGCCCATCCTGCTAAATTCACAGAAACTGTTGAGGAGGTTATAGGAAAAGGAAACGTAGCATTGCCAGATAAGCTATCAGAGTTTATGCAGGGAGAGAAAAAGAGCATTCAATTAAACAATCAGTTTACTACTTTTAAAAGTTATTTGCTGAGCAATTCAAAATAGACGAAATAAAATCAATTTGCGTTCAGCCTTTAGGTATGGTTTGAATAATAAGTCATGTGTAAATAACAAGTCACATTTTACAACTCAATCACTTGAAATATGAAGAATAAGAAAATAGCCGTTATTGGCATCGGAAATATGGGTAGTGCTATCGTTAAAGGTTTGGTTAAATCAAACATTATTCCAATAAGTAACCTTTTTGTATCAGACAGAAAGGAGGCTTCTCTTGAGAAAATGGGAGCCCTCGGAGTAACAACCTTTCGAAGCAATGTGAAAGCCGCACAAAACGCTGATGTGGTGATAGTAGCGGTAAAACCCTACCATATCGAAAGTGTAATCAACGAAATCAAACCTCATTTAAGTGAAGATAAGATTCTTATATCAATCGTAGCCGGAGTAGGGCTTGATGTGTTGGGTCAAATGGTGGGAAAAGAAATTCCCATATTCAGGGTAATGCCGAATACTGCCATTGCCATCCAAGAGTCGTTGACATGTATTTCTATTAATGGTAATGCGGAAGCATGTAAAGAATGTATATTTGACCTTTTTAATGTTTTAGGTAAGACGGTCGAAATTGGCGAAGAGTTAATGGCAGCAGCCACGGTACTCTCATCATGTGGAATTGCCTACGCTTTGCGTTATATCCGTGCCGCTATGCAAGGTGGAATCGAGATAGGGTTTAATGCAGAAGTTGCTCAATTCATAACAGCCCAAACAGTAAAAGGAGCAGCCGAACTTATTCTTCACAGCGGCAATCATCCCGAGCGCGAAATTGATAAAGTAACCACTCCAATGGGTGTAACAATCACTGGACTCAATGAAATGGAGCATAAAGGATTTAGTTCATCTTTAATTCAAGGTGTGTTAGCGTCCTATAAAAAAATCAAACCTGTAAGCCCTCTTTGAGAATAATCAATGTACGCTCATTATTATTATATAGAGGAAAAGGGCATTGAGTTTGACTTTTCAGAACATACACAAACCAAATAAGTAAAAGTATTCACGAATAGAATCATTTTAAAATAGATGCAGTTTAGATATAAAAAGATAACAGTGAAAATTGGCAGCAATGTATTGACCAAATCAGATGGAACACTTAATGTTTCACAGATTGCTCACTTGGTCGACCAAATTTCATTTCTTAGGAAGAATGGTGTTGAAATAGTTTTGGTTTCATCTGGTGCTGTAGCAGCAGGACGTGCAGTGCTTCGACCTGCTAAAAAGAGTGATACCGTTTCTAAGCGTCAACTTTGGTCCGCTTTGGGTCAAGTGAAATTGATTAGTCGCTATTCTGATTTTTTTAGCGAACATGATCTAGTGTGTGCACAGGTATTAACCACCAAAGAGAACTTCTCGACCAGACTGCATTATCTCAATATGAAAAACTGCTTTGAAACTTTACTTGAGAATAAAGTAGTTCCCATTGTAAATGAAAATGACACTATTTCTGTATCTGAGTTGATGTTTACTGACAACGACGAACTTTCCGCTCTGATAGCATCTATGGTCAATTCTGATGCCTTAATTATTCTCACCAATGTTGATGGGGTGTACGACGCCAGCCCTACAAGTAAGGATGCACAACTTATAGAACAGATTGAGCTGAAAGATAGTAAGCCAGAAGAAGGTATCTCGGCAGAGCGCTCTGACTTTGGACGTGGTGGCATGTTGACAAAATTTCGCATTGCCAAAAAAGTGGCAAGAGATGGAATAGGCGTTCACATCGCAAATGGTACTACAGAGAATGTACTGCTCAACCTGATGAATATTGAATCTAATTTAAAACATACTTTTTTTGAACCCAATCCTAAATCAGCAAATAGTGTGAAGAAATGGATTGCTTACTCAGATGATTTTGCCAAAGGAAAGGTTGTTGTCAACCAAGGAGCTTCTGATGCGTTAAACTCTAAAGAAGCTGTGAGTTTATTGCCACGAGGCATTGTGAAAGTAAGCTCTAAATTCAAAAAGGATGATTTGATAAAAATTATAGACGAACAAGGTAATTTAATTGGTGTGGGTAAAGCGAACTATAACTCTGATATAATAGAAATTGAAAAGCTGTCAGAAAAGCAAAGACCAACAGTACATTACGATTACCTGTATATGGAAAACAGAGATTAAATAATTAGGAATATGAAAATAAAACAACAACTACAAGATACACTTATTGCCTCTCGAAAGCTGAATATGCTCGACAGTGACACAGTGAAAGACATATTAATTGAATTAGCCAAACAGACCAGAGAAAATAAGGACTTCATTCTTCAAGAGAACAAGAAAGACTTGGATCGAATGGATTCGGAAGACCCCAAATACGATCGTTTAATATTAACGGAAGAACGCATTGAAGGTATTGCTTCTGATATTGAGAATGTGGCTGGTTTACCCAATCCAATTGGGAGAATATTAAAAGAGGAAAATCGTCCAAATGGTTTAAAGATAAAGAAAGTTACAGTTCCTTTTGGCGTAATTGGGATCATTTACGAAGCACGTCCAAATGTAACTTTCGATGTGTTTGCACTATGTTTTAAATCTGGCAATGCTTGCGTCCTAAAAGGTGGAAGCGACGCTAACTTTTCTAATATTGCTACCACTTCAATTATAAAAAAGGTGTTGAAACAATATGATATTGATGAAAATATTGTCACACTTCTACCAACCGGGCGAGAAGAAACCAACGAAATGCTAACAGCACGTGGTTACATCGATTTAATTATCCCTCGTGGAAGCCAGGGCTTAATTGATTTTGTGCGAAGCAATGCAACTATCCCTGTTATCGAAACAGGTACAGGAGTTTGTCACACCTATTTCGATGAGTTTGGTGATATCAATAAAGGCAAAGAGATAATTTTCAATGCAAAAACACGTCGACCAGCTGTTTGTAATACCCTTGAATGTTTGATTGTTCATGAAAGTCGTTTAAGTGATTTAGCTACCTTAACCGCTAAGCTGGCTGAAAAGAATGTAATAATACATGCCGACGCAAAATCATATGATGTAATAAAAGATTCTTACCCCTCCAATTTACTTCAAAAAGCCACAGATGATTCCTATGGTAAAGAATACTTATCATTGGATATGACAATAAAGACCGTTCCAAGCTTTGATGAAGCCCTTGCTCATATTTCGCAATATGGGTCTAAGCATAGCGAAGCCATTATTTCCGATAACGCTGAAAATATTGAGAAGTTTCAAAAGATGGTGGACGCTTCGTCTGTTTATGCCAATGTTTCTACTGCTTTTACTGATGGTGCACAGTTTGGGTTAGGTGCCGAGATTGGTATCAGTACGCAAAAGCTACATGCCCGTGGTCCAATGGGTCTTGAAGAACTTACAAGTTACAAGTGGATTATTGAGGGGGATGGACAGGTGAGACCAGTGTGAATAATGGATCGTGGACAAAGAAAAAGTGAACAGTGAGTTAAATAATTGACAATGGACAGTTGACAATTGATTGCGCCGTGCAAAGTCCGTGAGGTGAGGATTTAAAGGCGAATATTATATATTTAATGAAACACCTTTTAGTTTCCTTACAGGTATCCAATCCTGTGCGGTAAGGTTTAGCCCACCACCAG